>NZ_CP033932.1:2075000-2332500 GCF_003815975.1 Chryseobacterium bernardetii | reverse complement strand
ACATAATCCACCGCTTGTGCGGGCCCCCGTCAATTCCTTTGAGTTTCAAACTTGCGTTCGTACTCCCCAGGTGGCTAACTTATCACTTTCGCTTAGTCTCTGAATCCGAAAACCCAAAAACGAGTTAGCATCGTTTACGGCGTGGACTACCAGGGTATCTAATCCTGTTCGCTCCCCACGCTTTCGTCCATCAGCGTCAGTTGTTGCTTAGTAACCTGCCTTCGCAATTGGTGTTCTAAGTAATATCTATGCATTTCACCGCTACACTACTTATTCCAGCTACTTCAACAACACTCAAGACTTGCAGTATCAATGGCAGTTTCACAGTTAAGCTGTGAGATTTCACCACTGACTTACAAATCAGCCTACGGACCCTTTAAACCCAATAAATCCGGATAACGCTTGCACCCTCCGTATTACCGCGGCTGCTGGCACGGAGTTAGCCGGTGCTTATTCGTATAGTACCTTCAGCTAGATACACGTATCTAGGTTTATCCCTATACAAAAGAAGTTTACAACCCATAGGGCCGTCGTCCTTCACGCGGGATGGCTGGATCAGGCTCTCACCCATTGTCCAATATTCCTCACTGCTGCCTCCCGTAGGAGTCTGGTCCGTGTCTCAGTACCAGTGTGGGGGATCACCCTCTCAGGCCCCCTAAAGATCGTAGACTTGGTGAGCCGTTACCTCACCAACTATCTAATCTTGCGCGTGCCCATCTCTATCCACCGGAGTTTTCAATACCAGATGATGCCATCCAGTATATTATGGGGTATTAATCTCCCTTTCGAAAGGCTATCCCCCAGATAAAGGCAGGTTGCACACGTGTTCCGCACCCGTGCGCCGCTCTCAAGTCTCCGAAGAGACTCTACCGCTCGGCTTGCATGTGTTAGGCCTCCCGCTAGCGTTCATCCTGAGCCAGGATCAAACTCTCCATTGTATGTTTGTCTGACTCACTCAAAGTTTTTTAACGCTTTAGTTTTTCCTTACTTGGTTGTTATATTGTATGTCAATGATCTTTTTATCTTCCGCTTTGTAACGAAGCAATCTCTCTGTCAGTGTCGCTCCGTATTTGCGAGTGCAAAAGTAAAACTTTATTTTGTAATGACCAAATGTTTTGAAAGAAAATTTTAAAGTTTTTCAAGTAACCTTAATCCTTCCCAAACCCTCAATCTATCTACTCCTGCGCTCCGAATTATTTCGGACTGCAAAGATACAAACTCTTTTTTAACTCGCAACTCTTTTTGCAAAAAGTTTTGAAGTTTTTTTCGCCCGATATCTTAGTAGAATATAATGTTTATGCTTAGCTAAAAGCTCTTCTGCGCTTGTACTGATACTCTCGTTTTCAGTGGGGCAAAGATAGCAACTTCCTACAACGCAAAACAAGTTTATTTAACATAAAATTCATACTGACTACGCTTTTTACCCCTAATACGCTGATACCATGGACGAAAAATTTTAAACATTTGTTTGGAGAAAGGGGATTGAATTATATGTGAAGGTAATGGGTAATGGAATGTATACATTATATATAACAGGTCTTGGGTTATTTCAGAATTTGGTGTTGGTATGGGTTTTAGAGGATTAAGTATGGAAGGCAATTGTAAAAATCGGGAGTGAATATTTTTATTTCCCACAGATGGCACAGATTTTCACAAGGGATTGAGGATTGTGGTGTTGGATCGTGAAATACTTCTTATAGATAATGGCTAAGTTAATGCTTACTATTAACGTTTAGCTCATTGCTTATTATTCATACTTCCTCCCTAGCCCCGATAGCAGCGGTTACCCCGCAACAGGAATTGGAAAGCTGCAGGATTTAAGCATTGGAATGCCAAAGCGTGAGGAGTATGAGCGGATAGCGGGATAATGCTCATGAAATATAAATGAATGAAATAATGCATTCTTCAACTTCTTAAATAGCAATGCTTCTTTAGTCTGATTCATCTATTCAAATATCATAATAGATGTAATAGTAATAAAAGCGGAACCTATGTTTTTCTGATTGCTTACATTTGTATTATATTCTTACTATAATAAGGATGAAATGAATTCATATATGACAGACAGAAAATATAAAGAAACGGCCCATACAGATAAAAACCACTACGAATATACTACAGTAACCCACGATAAAAATAAAGTAAGAATCTACACATTAAAGAATGGATTAAAGGTTTTCCTGGCCCAAAACTTTGATGCGCCAAGAATTCAAACTTTTATTCCGGTAAGGACAGGTAGCAATAATGACCCAGCAGATAATACGGGTCTGGCCCACTATCTTGAGCACATGATGTTTAAAGGAACGTCTAAGATAGGAACTCAAAACTGGGAAAAAGAAAAGATACTTCTGGATCAGATCTCTGCTCTTTATGAAGAACATAAGGCTGAACAGGACCCTGAAAAGAAAAAAGACATTTATAGAAAAATAGACGAGATTTCTCAGGAGGCAAGCCAGTATGCTATTGCCAATGAATATGACAAAGCTATTTCTTCATTAGGTGCTACCGGAACCAATGCCCATACATGGTTTGATGAAACGGTTTATAAAAACAATATCCCGAATAATGAGCTGGAAAAATGGCTGAAAATAGAAAAGGAAAGATTCTCAGAAATCGTTCTACGCCTTTTCCATACGGAACTGGAGTCTGTATATGAGGAATTTAACAGGGCTCAGGATAATGATTCGAGGCTGGTGAATTATGAACTGATGGCTGCGCTTTTCCCTACTCATCCCAACGGACAACAAACTACACTGGGCAAGCCTGAACATTTGAAAAACCCTTCTATGAGGGCTATTCATAAGTATTTTGATGAATACTATGTTCCTAATAACTATGCTATGGTATTGGTTGGTGACCTTGATTTTGAAGAGACAATTCAATTGGTAGACCGGTATTTTGGCACCCTTCCTTACAGAGAGCTTTCCAAAAAGACTCCAATTGTAGAACAACCTATTACAGAAGTGGTAGAAAGAACTGTAAAAAGCCCTACTACTCCACGGGTTCAGCTGGCCTGGAGAACGGATAGCTTCGGAACAAGACAAGCCATGCTTGCTGATATTGTTGTGAATATTCTAAGCAACAGAGGAGAAGCTGGTTTACTGGATCTCCATATCAACCAGACTCAGAAAATGCTTTGGGCACAGGCTTTCTCTGTAGGATTAAAACAATATGGTTATTTTTCTATTGTTGCTGTTCCAAAAGAGACCCAAACCCTGCAGGAAGCAGCCAATATGGTCCTGGAGGAAATTGAGCTTATCAAGAAGGGGGATTTTCCGGACTGGATGCTTCCAGCTATTATTAATGACTTCAAACTCCAGAGAATGAAAGGTCTTGAAACGGCGGAAGGCCTGGCCACGACCTTATATGATATTTATATAAAAGGAAGAAGCTGGGAACAGGAACTGAATGAAATGGATGAATATGCAAGTTTTACCAAGGAAGACATTATCAGTTTTGCCAATGACTTCTTTAAGCACAACTATGTTGTTATTAATAAAGAAAAAGGAGTTAATGATAAGTTATTGCGGGTTGATAATCCCGGTATTACTCCTGTTAAGATTAACCGTGATGCACAATCTGAATTTTTAAAGCAGATATTATCTGATAAAACGGAGGATATTAAACCTGAATTCATCGATTATCAAAAGGAGATATCAACTGATGAGATCAAAGGAAAAAAATTGAGTTTTGTAAAGAATAAATATAATGATATTGCCCAGGTTCATTTTATTTTCCCATTTGGAAGTGATAATGACCGTGACCTGGGAATTTCAACTCAGTTGCTTCAGTATTTAGGAACGGATGAACTTTCTCCTGAAGACCTGAAAAAGGAATTTTTCAAAATTGGAGTCAGCAATGATTTTAAAACAACCAATGACCAGTTATTAATTTCCCTGAGCGGGCTGGAAGAGAATATTGAAAAAGGAATTGCTCTTCTTCAGCAATGGATGTACCATGTAAAACCTGATCAGGAAATTTATAGTCAATTTGTTGGAACTGTGCTGGAAAACCGCCAGGCCGTAAAAAAAGATAAAAACCGCATTATGACAGCGCTGACTAATTATACTAAATTGGGAAGCCCATCACGTTTTACAGACATCATTTCTAAGGAAGAACTTGAAAGCAGTACAGCTGAAGTATTCACTGACCGAATGAAGAAGCTGTTCAAATTCCCTTATCAGATTTTCTTTTACGGAAAAGACTTTGAAGCATTTAAAGGCTATATTGGTAAATACACCGAAACGGAAAGCCTTCGGATTCCTGAGCCCAAACAATATCCTGAACCTGCTACCGGCGGAAATGTATATTTCATTGATTACGATATGGTTCAGATGGAAATGAGCAAGGTTGGAAAGGGAAATATGGTGAATCCTGCTAATTTCGGAAAGGTAAATGTGTTTAATGAATATTTCGGAAGAGGATTATCTTCCATTGTTTTCCAGGAGATCCGCGAGAGCAAAAGTCTGGCCTATTCTGCTTATGTTTCTTATGCTGCCAATGCGGAATTGAATCATCCTGATTATATTACCACTTATATCGGGACACAACCGGATAAATTAATGATTGCTGTTGATACGATGAATGAGCTGATGAATGAGCTTCCTGAAGTTACCACTCAGTTTGAAAATGCTAAAAATGCTGCTTTAAAACAGATTGCATCTACCAGAATAACCAGAAACAATATATTTTTCAATACTCTAAGGTTAAAGAAACTTGGAATCTATCATGATTTCAGGAAGGATATCTTTAAGCAAATTGAGGCACTAACATTTGAAGACATCAAGCAGTTTTATCAGTCGGAAATTCAGTCCGTAGATTTTAACACGGCCATTATTGGTAAGAAAGAGAATCTTGATATGGAAGCCGTCAATAAAATGGGAGTATTTAAAGAACTAAGTCTGAAAGATATATTTGGACATTAAATATAAAAAAGCCACTCAGTATCTTTATTGAGTGGTTTTTTACTTTATAATTGATAATTGATACGCTTAGCTTATGTCATCATACAATCTCCGTCTCCATCCTGATAATGTGGATTAAATCCTTCAGGAAGGTTCTGGAGCAGCTGTTTATGAAACAGATATCTTCTTTCAAAGTCACGTTCATGGATCTTTGGAAATGTTTTTGAATGTTCAATTTCTTTATTAAGTTCCTGCTGATAACTAGTGAGAGCCTTTATTTTATTTTCAACAATAAAATAGCTTAAAAAGTCAATAAAACACCCCATATCTGATTTGGAAAACAAATACGGAATTTTAAGATATCCATCCCTTAGAAGCAACAGAGAACAGGTTGTTAACGAATGTTGATGATCATATATTTTTATCCAAAAATATTTAAAGGTTTGCGCATAGCTTGAAAACAGGTATCTTTCATCTTTTCTCTCTCCTTTCAACACCCATGGATACTCTATAAAATGATTAATTTCATTTGGTTTTCTCCTGCTTTGAAAATTGGCTATAAAATAAGTACTTTCTACATCAATATGATCAAGAATTTCAAAATGAAAATCAGGTTTCCTGATCGAAATATTCTTTACCGAAATTACAGCATTGACAGTGGAGTCCAAAAGAAAGAAAAATTGTTTAAATACCTTTGTCTTAGGCTTTTTTGCAGGAATAATAGTTGCTAGGTCTGTATTAAAGTAGAAACGTTTCCCTTTTTTAGGAAAGATATATTCAAAATAGCCCATGATATTATAAAAGGTTTCTGCTTCTAAGGTAAATTCGGTAATGGCAATATGCCCTTCATATCTTTCCAAGGCTTTTTCCAGAAGTTTTTTTGCTATTTTTTTTCCCCTAAACTCTTCGCTTACATAGAGAGTACTCAACCATGCATATCTTATCACTTTTTCATCGATTATAAACCGATCAGGAAAGCACCCTAAGTACCCCGCCAATTTTCCGTTACAGAAAGCCAGAATAAGAAGTGTCTGTTCATCCAAAGCTTCAGGGTTCATAATATGAGATATCGCCCGATGTTCTGTAATAGGCAGGAAATCATACTGTTTAAATTCTCCGGATGATACAAAATCTCCCAGTTGTTTTTTATTGAATGTCTTTAGCTGTATCATTTTCTTACAATCGTATTTTTATTCATCAGCTTTTTCAATCTGAAATAAGCAATTTCTTTTTTAAGGATTCTTTCTGCACTTTCGCCTATTTCCATCGGTATTCTCTGAAAATTCCTTCTTACACTGTCCAGTTTAATCCCTGCCGCACCAAAACTGCAGTATATTTCTTTATTCTTGAAAAGGGCTTCAAAGAAATTATTTTTTACCCCGAAATCAGTGAAGGGAAATGCAAAACTTTCATACAGGAAATCATTTTCCTTTAAATAAGTGAAGGTTTTATTGACAGACTCCACCTGCTGTTCAAAAGACAGAGTTCCGAATTTCGGATGATCCCAACTGTGAGAAGATATTCCAAAACCTCTTTCAGTAAGTTTTCTCAGCTCCTCAGTGTTCAGGTAAGGTCTATATTTCTGTAAATATGATGGGAAATCAACTTCGAGCTTTTGGGCCAACAGATCCAGAGTATCCTTTTGCTGATAGCTAATTTTCAGGATTTCCTTTTTCAAATTTTCTATTGTAGACTGACTTCTGTGAGAAAGAATACTATATATTTCAGGGTTCACAGATTGTTTCTTTTCCAGAATCTCTACAAGCAAGCTTGCTTTGCATCTGAACATAAGCTCATTATTATCAATGAAAGCCGGATTTATAAAATTACAGGCATAAATTCCTTTGCGTTCCAGAACCGGAGCTACCACGTCATAAAACTCTTTTAATCCATCATCAAAGGTAAGTAAAGCAATTTTTTTCTGAGCTTTAAAGTTCCCGGAAGTAAAATCTTTGAATTCCTGCCAGTTTACCCACTGAAAATGTTTTGAAAGACAATCTATGTCGGCTTCAAACTGCTTAGTGCTCCTGTATTGGATTATATGTTTTATATGTGGAAGGTTTTCATCGGAAACACAATGATAAACGGGTAAACAGTAATTCAACGGAAAAGACTTTCCGAAATGGCTGGTTTCAAAAGCAGTAAATAGATTAATGATCTGATCTTTCATCCTAAAAATAAAAAGAACCTATTCAAAATATATTCGAATAGATTCTTTAAAGGTATAACTTTTAAAATTATTTTATCACTTTCATTTCATCAACAAGCCATTTGGCATCAGCAAATTTCTCAACGATGAAAAGAATGTATTTTGTATCTACCATAATGTTTCTGCTGAAACGCGGATCATAATTAATATCACTCATGGTACCCTCCCACTGTCTGTCGAAATTAAGACCTATCAGGTTTCCGTTCGCATCAAGGGTTGGGCTTCCTGAATTCCCTCCTGTTGTATGGTTTGTAGCCGTAAATCCTACAGGTACATCACCTGTTTTATCTTTATAGATTCCGAAGTCTTTCTTGTTATAAAGCTCAATCAGTTTTTTAGGAACGTCAAATTCATAATCTCCTGGAATATACTTCTCCATTACTCCGGCAAGGTGAGTCTGGTATCCGTAAGAAACAGCATCTCTTGGAGCAGATCCTTTGATCTTTCCATACGTTACACGAAGTGTTGAGTTAGCATCAGGGAAGAATTTCCTGTCTTTATCAGTCTGCATCTGCTGAGCCATAAACTTCTTCTGCAACGCATCAATTTTGATCTGAAGTGAAGTATACTGCGGATCTGCCGCTTTCATATAAGTTTCTTTCATAGAAACATAAAGCTGGTAGATAGGGTCTTTCTTCAATGTCTTAATCAGCTTGTCCTGATTAGAGAATGCTTTATCAATATCTGCTGTAAGTGTTCCGCCATTTACAGCTGTTCTTCCTGTAATAACAGAGTTCTTGGACATATCTTCTACAACAGGGATGTTTGCATTTTCATCCTTATACTTGTTGAAACCTGCCGGTAAAAACTGTGGGGCTGTTTTGTTGGCATATAAAGCCAGCAATTTTGCTGTTACTTTAGCATCAAGTTCTGCGCTATAATCCTTATAGAAAGAAGTCAGCTTTGTTTTCAGTTTGGTAAGCTCCTTCTCATCCATTCTTCCGGCATCTACAGCTGCTATATAATCGTAGTAATCTCCAGCCAGCTTCAATGTTTCAGCATTTCTTACCACTTCCGTGTAATATGCATTGTTAAGTGCATAAGGAGCCTGTTCATTGTAAAGCTTGTTCAGCTGATCTAAAGTTGTTTTAATTTCAGGGTTTTTAGAAACCAAAGATCCTTCATACATTACTTTTTTCTCCACTGCATTGGATTTCTTTAATCCTTCTACCTCACCGATCCATTTTTTCCAGTAATTGGCTACAGATGCGTATTTGGAAGCATATTTAATACGTGTTTCGTTATCTACACGCATTTTTTCGTCCAATGTTTTTAAAGCTACATCACGTACGGCAATTCTTGCAGGGTCAATATCAGTCATGATCTTTTCCACTGCTACTGCCGGAAGATATTCTGTAGTTCTCCCCGGAAATCCGAACACAAATGTGAAATCATTCTCATTCTTATCTTTGATGGAAACCGGTAAATAGTGTTTCGGAGTGTAAGGAATGTTGTCTTTTGAGTATTCTGCAGGCTTATTGTCTTTATCTGCATAGATTCTGAACATGGAGAAATCTCCGGTATGCCTAGGCCAAACCCAGTTGTCTGTATCACTTCCGAATTTCCCGATGCTTTGAGGGGGTGCTCCTACAAGACGGATGTCTTTATAGGTTTCGATAGTGTAAGCATAGTACTTGTTTCCATAGTACATCGGCTTAACCATGATCGATTGGAAAGATTCGATTTTTTGAGAGTTTTTATAAACCTCAATATTATTGTTGATCTTTTTAGTAAGTTCAGGTTCTGTAAGATGATCTGTTCCTTCTAAAATTTGTGAGCTGACATCTTTTATATCTATGATAAAATCTACTTTTACTCCCGGATTCGGAAGCTCTCCACTCATATTCCTGGCCCAGAAACCATTTGAAAGAAGGTCATTCTGAACTGTAGAATGTGCCTGAATCTGGCCAAATCCACAGTGGTGATTAGTAAGCAGCAATCCCTTAGGAGAAATGATCTCCGCAGTACATCCGCCATTAAACTGTACCACAGCATCCTTTATGCTCGGTTTCTGAGGATTGAAAATATCTTTTGCAGAGATTTTCATTCCAAAATCCTTCATTTCCTTTTCATTCAGTTCTGTAGGAATCCACATTCCACCATATTGTTGTGCAAATGCCATTGCAGCCGGCAAAAGAAATACGGATAAAAGTATCTTTTTTGTCATAATCAAAATTTTGCCCGAATTTACGAAGAAAAATAGGAATAGCCTCCATAAAACGAGGGTAAAAATGTCAATAATGAATTTTGCTCCACAAATGAAATGTCAACAGTGAGTTTTTGATTCGTAAGTGAATGGTGAATTTTTATTGTCTATAAAATTGACATGTACATCGAATTGACTATTGCTATCTACTTCTCTTCTTCTTTCTTTTCTGAAACTCTCACCCTCATCCTTGGCTCAGTTTTTGTTTATAGCTAGTCAGTTTAAAAATCTACTTAAATAATTATTATGATGAAAAACAAAACACTTATCCTTGGAATAGGAGCGGCTTTATTCCTTGCTTCATGTACTAAAAAAGAAAATGCAGACCGTAAAATTTCAGCTACAGATTCTACAGCAGCTGTTCAATCTACTACTGCGGACAGTACAGCTCATGCAACAACCAGCGCTAAGGGCGATACTTCCGAAAATGCATTGGACTGGAACGGTACTTACGAAGCAACAGTTCCATGTGCTGACTGCCCGGGAATCAAGACTTCCTTAACGTTAAATAAGGATAAAACATTCAGCATCACTGAAGAATATCTGGAAAGAAAATCTAAAAATGAAGATAAGGGAACTTTTACATGGGATGCAACAGGAAGTATTATCACTTTAAAAGGTAAAACAGCAAACTATAAATATAAGGTTGGCGAAAATATTCTAATCCAGCTGGATATGGATGGAAAAGAAATAGACGGCCCTAACAAGGATCTTTATATATTCAAGAAAAAATAAAATAAAGGCTTCGGCCTTTATTTTTTTGCTTTATTCTAAAACTGATAAGCTATAATTGTTGAGTCATCTACTAAATCTTTGATTAATTCTTCATGATGAGTATTCTTGCCTGTCAGCCTCCAGGTCGCAGTAATATTTCCCTGTGTATATTGTTGCTTGATTAGTACATATTTTAAATGATGCTTTTTAAAAAGTGCTTCACAATGTTTTAGATCTGCTGAATGTATTACGCCTACTTTATATTCCCGGATCTTGTTGTAATTATCTATAAAATTTTGCAGATACGTTAAGGCACTCAGAATAATAAGTACCAAAGCGGTACCCAGAAGGGAAAAGTAAACATATCCGGAGCCTACCGCCATTCCTATAGAGGCTGTTGCCCAAATAGTAGTAGCTGTTGTAATACCTTCAATCTTATTTTCCCCTTTAAAGATGACTCCTGCTCCCAAGAAGCCAATTCCGGTGATGATGTTGGCAGCGAGACGATCCGGATTTTCAACACCTATTTTAATGGAAAGAATGGTAAAAAGACAGGCACCAAAGCAGACCAGAATAAAAGTACGAAGCCCGGCAGATTTGTTACGGTACTCACGTTCAGCTCCAATCAGCAATCCTAGGACTACGGAAATAAAGATCAGTAGCAGCTCATTCTTAACCACATAATGGTCCTGTAGAAATTCCATTTTTAAAATTTAACGACAGAATAAATTTACAATAAAAAATTTTTACGGAACTATTTTGGGGCCTAGACTTTGTGTACTATTCCTTAAAAATAGAATGTAAAGAAAAACTTTTGTAATATTACACCTTCAAAGGGAAAAATAAACCTTATACTTATTTTTTTCAACATTAAATGACCACTCGAAAGTTTAAGCACCAAGAATGTTCATTCTAATAATTATAGTAAACAATACAACAAACAATACATTATGGACAAAGAAATTTCTCACTTCTGGCTGGGATATTTTAAAAATGAAGAAGATTTTTATGCCTTTGTAGAGGAGGATGAAAATTATTATCTGGAAGAGGAAAATGAGGATCAGTATGTTTCAAAATTTGCAGAATCTCAAAACATCAAATGGTTTGATGATGACTTTATGGAATATGGTTTTGAAGATGAAAGATTAGGATTGATTGAAAAGTTCTCGGAATATTCTTATGCCGATCAATGGCTTCCGATATTAGAGCAAAAACTTAATGACCTGAGCCTGGATACTCCGGTAAATGCCATCATTTTTGCGAGCAGATTTGTAATTCCTAATCCTGTTTCTGTGGATGGAGAAGAAAACAAACTGTATTATATTGGTGAGATTGAATTTGACGTTTAGGCATAAAGTTAGGATATCTGGCTGTATTTTTTACAGCCAGGTTCTTCCTCGTCTATAAAAATCATTTTTAGTGATTATTCAATCTAAATAGCCAAAGCCATTGAATCTGGTTGGGAATAAATCTACAAAAACCTATAAAACCAGAGGAATAGCATTTATTTTTACAAAAATAAACTTACGTACGGTAAACCGTAAATAATCTTGAATTGTTCAAAATATTTTTGTGCATCAAAAGATTATAACTATGTCACTATCTAAATGTCCACAATGTAAAAACCACATCAGTAATACTGATCATTTTTGTCCACAATGTGGTTATTCTATTAAAGAAAACTCAAAGAAAGCTTTTTCTCAGACTTCCAATACACCTATAAAACAAAATAATGGATGCGGTATTGCAATATTGTTCATCTTAGGAATTGCTTTTATAGGATTTCTTATCAATAAATGTACGGGAGAAGAAGATAATTCTGGCTTAACAACTAATGCTGTAACCCATATTTCCAAAGAAGACAGTATTAAAAATAAAATAAGAAATGACAGTATAGATAAGCAACAAAAAATTGAAGAAGAAAAGTTCTTAAAATCAAAAGCCGGAAAAATTCATAAAAAGCATCCTGAATGGTCGAAGGAGGACTGCATAAATATTTCTGAAAACAAAATTTGGATTGGAATGCGCTATGATATGCTTGTATATATGAGAGGTAAACCTGATAATGTAAATACTTCAAATTATGGAGATGGGCCACAATATCAAGCTTGCTGGCATGATTATGATGCGTCTTGTTTTTATTTTGATGACAGTCAAATCATTACTTCCTATAATTAATAAAGTAAAGGTGAACTAAATCATTCACCTTTACTTTAATTTATGATTATTATATAAAATTAATGAGCTTCCAGCCAGTTATCCCCTACTCCAATTTCCACCAATAACGGAACCTGTGTTTTCAAGGCATTTTCCATTTCGGTTTTAATTAATTTTGAAGCGGTTTCAATTTCGTCTGCCGGTGCTTCGAATACCAATTCGTCATGTACCTGAAGGAGCATTTTTGTTTTCAGCTGCTGTTCTTGCAGCTCTCGGTCTATTTTTATCATAGCGATTTTCACGATATCAGCTGCACTTCCCTGTACCGGAGCGTTTACTGCGTTCCTTTCCGCATGACCTCTTACTACAAAATTATTGGAATTGATATCTTTTAGATGGCGTTTTCTTCCCAGAATGGTTTCAACATATCCCATCTGGCGGGCTTTACTTACCTGTTCTGCCATATATTCCTTTAGTTTCGGATAGGTCTCGAAATACGCTTCTATCATCTGCTTGGCTTCTGTACGGGATAATCCGGTTTGTTCTGCCAGTGCAAAAGCGCCCTGCCCGTAAATGATTCCGAAGTTTACTGTCTTAGCCTGGCTTCTTTGTGTCTTTGAGACTTCTTCCAAAGGAACTTTAAAGAGTTTTGCGGCTGTAGATGCATGAATATCCTCTCCGTTCTGGAATGCTTTAATCATATTGTCTTCTCCTGAAATTTCAGCGATCAGACGAAGTTCAATCTGTGAATAATCGGCAGAAATGATCTTCTTTCCTTCTCCGGAAACAAAGGCTCCACGAATCTGCTGTCCTCTCAATGTTCTGATCGGAATATTCTGCAGGTTTGGGTTCACGCTTGCCAGACGGCCTGTAGCCGCTGTAGTCTGAGAGAAATTGGTGTGTACCCTGTTATCAGATTTATCTATCTGTGAAGGCAATGCGTCTACATAGGTTGATTTTAATTTCTGATAAGTTCTGTATTCCAGGATATGTTTGATGATCTCATGCTTTGAAGCCAGCTTTTGAAGGACATCTTCTGAAGTGGCGTACTGTCCTGTCTTTGTCTTTTTAGCTTTTGGATCCAGCTGCATTTTTTCGAACAGGATTTCGCCCAGCTGTCTTGGCGAGTTCATATTGAATTCTTCTCCTGAGAGTTCGAAAATCGTCTTTTCAAGTTCCCTAAGGTCATTTTCAAGATCAATACTTTCCTGTGCCAGCCATTTTTCATCTAAAGAAATACCTGCCAGCTCCATTTTCGCCAGCACTTTCATCAGAGGCATTTCAATATTGAAGAAGAGTTCTTCAAGGTTTTCCTTTTTAAGTTGTGGAGCAAACAGCTCATACAACTGGAAGGTTACATCTGCATCTTCTGCAGCATAATCTGTCTGTGTTCTAAGATCTGCATCCCTGAAAGTTCCCTGTTTTTTTCCTTTCTTCCCTATGATCGTTTCAATGGAAACGGGTTTATAATTCAGATATACCTCGGAAAGGTAGTCCATACCATGTCTCCCGTCAGGGTTTAACAGATAATGGGCAATCATGGTATCGAACATCGCTCCTTTCACGGTGATGTTGTACTGTTTTAATATTTTATAATCGAATTTCAGATTGTGTGCGATTTTCAGCAGATCTTCTTTTTCAAAAAACGGTCTGAAGATTTCAAGGGTCTGTACTACTTCTTCTCTCTTTTCAGATAAAGGAATATAGTATGCTAATCCTTTTTTATAGGAGAAGCTCATTCCTACCAGTTCTGCTTCCAGCTCATTCAGTGACGTGGTTTCTGTATCAAAACAAACTGCGCTCTGCTTCAACAGATTGTCTACCAGTTTTTTCTGGGCCTTTGGATTGTCTACGAACTGATACAGGTGATCATTATGTTCAATGGTAGATTTTGTAGAAGTTGCCTGATCCAACTCTTCAAAGTTTGCGAAAAGATCAAGCTGCATTACTTGTCCTTTTACTTCTGTTCCGGACGGAGTCTGTTTCACTTCCACTTCACTTACGACAACAGTTTCTGTGGCAGCTGGTGCAAAAGCCCTGTAAAGGTTTTCATACAGTCTTCTGAACTCAATTTCTTCAAAAACTTCTTTTACTTTTTCAAAATCAGGAGTTTCAAGATCGTACTGTTCCTGGTGGAATTCAATAGGTGCATCACAAATAATCGTGGCCAGTTTCTTAGACATAATTCCACGTTCTGCCGAAGCTTCTACTTTTTCTTTAAGTTTTCCTTTCAGTTTATCTGTATTAGCCAGCAGGTTTTCAATGCTTCCGAATTCTTTAAGGAATTTCATAGCAGTTTTTTCTCCTACCCCTTCCAATCCTGGGATATTATCTACGGCATCTCCCATCATCGCCAGATAATCGATAACCTGCTTAGGATCTTCGATCTCATATTTGGCTTTTACTTCTTCTACGCCCAGAATTTCTATATCTCCTCCTTTTAATCCCGGTTTATAGATCTTTATTTTATCTGTAACCAGTTGGGCAAAATCTTTATCTGGTGTTACCATGAACGTGGTATAACCTTCTTTTTCTGCTTTGCAGGCAATGGTTCCTATTACGTCATCTGCTTCATACCCCTCAACTCCAAGAATCGGAATATGCATTCCCTCAAGGATTCTGTGGATGTACGGAACTGCAATCTGGATAGCTTCTGGAGTTTCACTTCTGTTAGCCTTATAATCGGCAAAATCATCGGTTCTTACGTTTGCTTTCCCAACATCAAAAACAACAGCCAAATGGGTTGGTTTTTCTCTTCTTATCAATTCGATCAAAGAGTTGGTAAAGCCAAAGATGGCAGAGGTGTCTAATCCTGTACTGGTTAGTCTTGGATTCCTTATCAGTGCGTAATATCCTCTGAAAATCATCGCATAAGCATCGATGAGAAACAGCCTTTTATCTTGTGTTGCGTCCATATTATCTATAATGAACAAATATAAGAAAATAGGAGGATAAGTTGCTAGTTTTAGAACTGGGTTATGAGATTGGGGATTCAAAATACGAGGTCGTGAATTCACTATTCACCTGTAGAGAAAAGCTTGCTATTGGGGATATGAAAAACATGTTTTTAAGAGGGTTACATACTTACTGCCTATTGGATAAAAAAACAGAACAGTACACTCTATGAGCATACTGTTCCATTAGTTTTTTTAAGTTTTGTTGTGCCGGATTATTTACCTGCTGAAGGCCAAAGTCCAGCGTACTGAGAAGTACCGTAGTCGATAGTTTCAGCACTTACTACGAAGCTGATCAGCATACTGTTGCTGTCTATAGCATCGAAGTCTACTTCGTGTTGGATAACGTATCCGTTCTCCCATTTCAAAGTGATCAGAGTTCCTTCTTCGTGAGATTTGTTGAAAACAATTTCTCCTACTGTTGGCTTATATTTTCCGTTCAATAAGCTTTCCAGGATGTCTGATTTTTCAGTAGCTTCTACTGTAACTTTGATCAATGCGTTGGAAGGATCTGATGCTACACGTCCTGATACGTCTGTTGATCTGGATACGCTGTAGTTCATTTTTAATAGTTTCTGACCTTCTCCGTTGTTGAATTTTAAGATTCCTCTTGAATTTCTTTCTGCCATGATCGTAAATTTTAATCGTTAGTAATATTTATGTTATTGAATAATTGTATGACAAAGATACCCCCCTTCAATTTGAAAAAAAAGCTTTTGGAAGGAAATCTGAAAAATTGTAGTAGTTCTACGATTTTATGTCGTAATTCTACGACAATTGAGTTAAACATCCACACAATCCATTATGAATAAATATTTTAACCATAATTAAAAAACTACAATAAAACATTAATTATTACACCATAAAGAGAAATACTATATTATAAAAGCTGCTTTGTTAATGTTTAAAAATCATTAAAAGCTCATCTGTGATTTACAGACTTTGATGATTCATTATGACTCACTTTAACTAATATCTTTTATAATTTAATGACGGGAATACCAATATAGATTCTGAAATTTATTTTTCTTTTAATTGGGATGAATTGTAACTCTATCAGAAAAGCAGTCTGAATCCTTTTTTTATTTTATCTGTATTATTGATTACAAATTTTACCGGATAAGCACCCTTAATCCACAGACGTATTAGCAACTACAGTACTACCATTAGGCTCAGCCGACATATCATTAGCCATTCCTTCTGCTAATGCGACCCTTGCTTCTTCTGAAAATATTGTTCCTATAAATGGTATTAAAAATAACCCGCCTTGTATAGAATTTGACTTGAAACTCCCAAGACTTGATTTTAAATTTTCTGCTATCACTGTTCTTCCATCATCAACCATACTCGGTGTCATTCTCCCGTTATTATAGAACCTTATAGAATTTTTCCATTCTGGATATTTACCACTATTTAAGTCATTCAATAGTTCTTTCGCCAGAGGGTTATTTCTTAAAACCGGTCGGCTGAGACCTTCCAACTTATCCAATTGTCTCATTAGATCTCTATTATCAGCATAAATTGAATAAGATGTCACAACATTAGTTACTTTACTAAGAATAGTAATATTATACTTTCCCCCGTTTTTTTCTACTTTAATAAGATCTTCGGAATCTTGTGTAAAATCATCAGGTTTAGCAGGAGCACCCCAGTATTTATTTTCATCAATATCTGTTTCTTCAGCTTTCCCGGTCTTAGGATCAATAATATTTTCTTTATGATTATTCATATTATCATAAGTAATATTATCTTTTAGATCTCCATTGTGCTCATGTCCCCATCTTATTCCGCCTCTTAGCCCATAATTGATGCTACTAAAAGCAAGAAATCCTACTCCAAATCGCCCAACTGTCATCCAGACTTTCATCCCAACTGATGCCGTTCCAAATCCAGCAAATGCGCTAGGAAGGAAAAATCCAGCACCAAATGAAGCTACAACATTAATTCCCAGTTCCCATTTATTTTTTGTGGCAATAGAACTTGCTGCTGCTTTTGCAGATGCTTCATCAAAAAAAGGGGTAAGGATACCATCTTTTTTACATTTTAGAATAGAGGAACGGGTAATAGCTGATGCTCCATTAATTTTGACACTATTATGTGCTAAAAACCATTGTCCGCCATTCAGAGGGTCGGTACATTTATGATTAGCTGCAACAACAGCCGCAACAACTCCAGAAGCTAACAAAACTCCTCCCGCAGCTAATGCAACCCAACCTAAAGGGTTAGATAATAATAAAGCTCCTACAATAAGCCCTGCACCAAAAGCCAATAGTGTACCTGCCAAATTTGCAGGTGATTTGCAGGTGAACTCAACCATAATATTTTTATCATCAACTGTCAGCAAAGGTTGTTTAGTATTTTGATAATATACATCTGCCTTTTTTCTGCTTAACGAAAACTTTTGCGGGTCTGAACTTAACTGGTATGTACATACTGCAAAAACTTTATCTTGTGGGATATATGAAACAGCCATAACTTCTTACTATTTTAATTATAAAAACATAAAAAATCAATACATATACAACTATGCAAAATATTTAATTTAGAGAGAAAATATATAAAACATACCCAATACTAAAGTTAATAGCCCCAATGCTAACAATATGAAAGGTAGCCACGAAAGGAATATAAGAGAATAATCTATTCCTCTTTTTAATTTCTTGGTGATTAATACCTCTGATATATCTTTCTGTAAATTTTTAATATTATTTATTTCTTCTTCTGTAATTTTCTGGAGATTAACCCAGACAATCCAATAGAAATACTCTTTATTTTTTGTATTTATCCTCAATAAATACCCCATTGTTTTGTGGGTTAATAAATAGAAATTATAATCGATAACATCATCTTTATTTATGCCTACCTTCTTATTATCTTCAATTATATTTATATTATTATTAATAATTTCAAATGAAACTAATTTTGAAAATTTCAAATTAATATAGACCATCATAAATGTCAGTAAGGACAGTCCAAATATTAAAAAATAAGTTTGGTTAACAGTATAGCTGAATGTTTGAGCAAAATAAATTAATACTACAACCAATATTCCCATTGCCAGCATAGATAGCAGTAAAACTTTAAAATTAGCGATTCTATATTGCGTCTGCATATTATACTTCTACTTGTTTAATTTTATATTCAGTAATGATTTCAAAATTATTTTTCACCTTTTCAGCAATTGAAGCCTTTCCTTCTGTCATAAAGTTAGATTTTTTATCTATCGTATAGGTTATCCGGTATACAAAGTCAAATTCAGAATAGCTATATTTAAGAGTAGGTTTATAAATCTGGTTATACATTTCCGTAAGAATTTCTTCAGACAGATTCTCCCTGTTTAGTGTTCCTACCAGGCGGTAAGTTGCTAAGTTTTCATCCTCATTAACCAGAGACTTTACAACATCCGTTGATAGATTGATATTTGGAAAGATCTGTGAATACTGGTCTATCGTGTAATTTTCAAGACCAGCTCCTTGAAAAGCTCTAAAAAAGATATGATAAAAAAGATTTTTATCCAGCATTTTAGCAAAATTTTCTTCTTGCAAAAACTCTTTATTTCCAGTATCAATAACATCTTTTGCCTGAGCAGGAGCCTGTGAAGACAGTTGCTTAAACACATCATCATTCATCAATTCAGAGTCTCTGAAATTTATCCATCGCTTTTCAATATCATCTCTGTTGTATATCCTGTTAACTGTACCATATTTTGATACCTCAACAGTAATTGGGCTTTTTATTTTTTCAAATTTATGAGAGAATTCAAAGCCTTTCTCAAATACCGCAGGATCAACATTAAATGTAAAATCAGTTACATCAACATCAAAAATATTACTGTACTCAACCTTTTTAACTAAAAATTCTATATAAGTATTTGCAGACATTGTAATAACCTCATTGTTTACTCTAGTAATATTCAGTTGTTCACAACGATATCTGGATTTATGATTAAAATTCAGTGCTTTAATATTCTGGGTTTTATGTAAAGTATCTTTGATTGATTCCACATTTATAATCAAATGATTAAGTTGCAAAGGAAGTGTATTTCCTATAATAATATTTGTCAGTCCACAATTATCATTATGAAAATTAATAAGTTCCTGAACAGATATCCCTTGACTTTCCGCTATAGAATTTAATGTATCTCCTTTTTGTATCTTGTATTTAATAAGCTCCATTCTATTAATTAATATCTACCTGCGTTCCTGTTATTTTTGTTTTTCCCTTAAAATTAGCTGTTGCTCCGCCTCCCATAATATCTACTTCAGGACTATTGATTGAGATCTTGTCTGGTGTAATTATAATCTCGCTACTTCCTACTTTAAGTTTTAATTGCTTAACTCCTGTTAAATCAATAGTTCCCGTATTATCCATTGTAAATACACTGTTTGTTCCTCCTACAGATACTTTATGAGTATTTCCAACATCTGCAATATGATCACATCCAACTTCTAATTTCTTATTATTACCAATTTTATCTGTTTTATTATTACCAACGGTTTTGGTACTGTTATTATTAGCATTATGTACTACATTTCCAGCTCCGTCAAAGAACATATTGGCACCTCCCTGATCTTTAAGGTTCATAGATCCGGCCCCGTTATCGTATTTTAATTCAGCTCCGCTTCTTCCACTAAAGCTCATCACATTATTCCCAGCACCTCCTCCGGCGCCAATGGCTCCATGAAACATTCCTCCCATTACAAACGGGCGATCCGGGTGCTGGTGTACAAAGTTGACGATCACCTGGTCCCCCACTTCAGGAATAGACATAAAGCCACGGTTCTTGCTTACTTTATCGCTGCTTCCTGCATCCGGAGACATTACACGGATAAATTCTGTGATATCCGGTCCGTTCTGCCAGTCAAACTGAACCTGAACTCTTCCCTGGTTTTGGGGATCTGTATTGGAAACCACTTTTGCAAACTGGGCCTCAGCTTTTGGCGTTTCAAATACCGGACGTGGGATAAAGCCGGTATCTGCAGCAATAGCCTCAAACTTACCATCATAATATCCTCTGGCATCTACCTCATGGGTAACTTCAGTAATCATAAGCTTGGTGAAATAAGAGGTGTCATTGCTTTCAGATTTACGCATTTCAATATCTGCTGTACATCCCGGATATAAGAAGGGAACGGTAGTAGTTCCTGAAGTGATGAAAACTTCTGAAGCTTTACTTCCGGCAGTTCCCTTTTGGGAAGCATTAATATCCATAAAAGATGAGGCTTTTATGGGTGCAACTCTTAAGGATGGGGTGGTAAAGGTTTTTTCTGATATTTCGTAGGCACGTCTTGCAATGTCTGAAGTATGATTGATTTTTGAGCTTCCACCGGTCATCTTCTCATTTTTACTGCTGTTATAGCCATAAAAGGAAGGACTTACATGCTGGGCTTTCATTTTGATCGCAATGTCAGTTACACTACTTCCATAGGTAAGCTTCACAGGTTTTTCCTGCGGCGGAAGCTGTCCGAAATGCAGTACTTCTCCATCATAATAAAACTGTTCACCGTAGGCTTCTGCAATTCTTGCAAGATAATTATAATGAGTCTCTTCGTATTGTGAGCTGTAGGAAACATTTCCATGCTGGGCATCTACTCTGAAGTCGAATTTATTCTGTCCAAGCCCTTCGGTAATTACATGATAGGCAATACTGTTCAGACTGATAGGCTGGTTGCCCCCAAAACTCTGAATATGAGGGGCCGCATCCAACAATATGGTAGGACTGTACCCTTTAAGAACAATATTTCCAAGGCTTCCTTTTTCCTGGCTGAAACCTACTTCTGTAACTACTCCTACAAAATTACGTTCCGCTCCTTGTAGAATATCTTTATATTTAAAGACAACAGTGATCCTTTTTCCCAGGAAATTCTGTGCTTCCTGAAGGTTATGATTTTCTGCACTGCCCAGTGTGTCATGAGCCAGTGTAAGGCTAAATTCATGATGTCTGGCAGCACTCTGTACCAGTTTAAAATGTTTAAAATGCTTAATAATCTGCCCTTCAATAACCACATCCAGTTTTACCACACGATTTATTCCGGCGATAATACTTTGGGGAATGGCTTCGGCATTGTGTATTTTTGAGGTAGGCTGCTTGGCCCACACTTTATTTTCAACTACAGAAGGATTGTTCGGAACAAAAGTCTGATTCATAAACATATTAGCTCCCTGCGCAGCGCCGATACCCTGTTGTCCGGCTTTTACAGCTTTCTTCACTTTACTGCCCGTTTTACTTACCTTTTCTTCAGCTTTTTTAGCAATGCTTTCCGTTACATTATTTAACTCCTCTTTGCTGCTAATCATATCAGTCTTTGGGTTATCTACTTTAATTGTCTTGTCATCCTGAAACATAATATCTGTGTTTAAGTTAAAAAAATAAAAAAACTGCTGATTTTACAGCAACAGAATCAAAAAATATACGGTTCGAATTACAAAATCTGCCTTTCATATGAATTCCTGATATCTAAATATCTTTATGAAAAAACAGGACAGCATACTCTTTCGAGCGCACTGTCCTGTACCAATTTTATTTTTACTAAGATGATGAATAGGCTTATTTACCTGCCGAAGGCCACAGTCCAGCGTATTGAGAAGTACCGTAGTCGATAGTTTCAGCACTTACTACGAAGCTGATCAGCATACTGTTGCTGTCTATAGCATCGAAGTCTACTTCGTGTTGGATAACGTATCCGTTCTCCCATTTCAAAGTGATCAGAGTTCCTTCTTCGTGAGATTTGTTGAAAACAATTTCTCCTACTGTTGGCTTATATTTTCCGTTCAATAAGCTTTCCAGGATGTCTGATTTTTCAGTAGCTTCTACTGTAACTTTGATCAATGCGTTGGAAGGATCTGATGCTACACGTCCTGATACGTCTGTTGATCTTGATACGCTGTAGTTCATTTTTAATAATTTCTGACCTTCTCCGTTGTTGAATTTTAAGATTCCTCTCGAATTTCTTTCTGCCATGATTTGTAAATTTTAATCGTTAATAATATTTTGTGATTCAGTGATTGTGTAGCAAATATAGAAGGTCTTTTTTCGGGAAAAAAACTTTTCATGAGAAATCTGAAAAATTGTAGTAATTCTACGACTTTTTGTAGTAATTCTACGATTTTGGATTTAATAACTCCACTTAATCGCTCTGCGGTAAAGGTTTTTCTAAACCCATAAAGTATTGACCAGAAGGAATATTTTCCACATAAACGAGAAATATTAATATTATTTTAAGTAATTTTAACATTTATTAACTTTTGCTTAAAAAACATAAAAAAATTGAGATTTCTGCTTTATTAAGATTTAAAAAAATATTTTTTTCAAAGAATTTCTATTCACAATAATAGAATCTCAGGTTTTGTCCTCTTTTTGAACACCACAACCGATTAAAAATAAAAAAATAACCAAGCCTGTTATGACTTGGTTACTATAAATATCATTAAATTGTTTAAGGCTGTATTCCTGCCCCATTTCCAGATGCTTCTTTAATTGATCTGGTAAGAATTTTATGTTTTCTGAGAAGAAAATCCGGCATCAGATCAGTAGGAAGATAAAAACTACTTTCTCCTTTTTTCTGTAGCTCTTCTGTAATTCCGGGATTCCATGCAAGAATTTTATCTACTTCCACGTCCAGTTCATCAGCTATTACTTTCAGATTAAATCCTGCATTGATCTCTGTTTCCGATAATGCTGCACTGGTTACTTTTCTGTTTCCTTCTTCAAAGAAGACTTTGTTGATCCTTGAGGAGTTATAATTGTTTAATACGCTCTGAAGCTCTCCTGTGGCATAACAGGCATTCAGATATTTTTTAACATGATTGATGGTTTCTGCAGGAAGATATCTGTAGAATTCGTGATATTGACTGGAACCTGCTGCCTGCATAGCTTTAGCAACATTTCCTTCACCGCAGTTATAAGCCGCTACTACTGTTACCCAGTTATTGTACTTTTTATACAGATTTGCAAGGGAAATAACTGCTGTTTTGGTACTTTTATATACATCTGTACGCTGATGTTCTGCAAGGCCATACTGGTTGGCATGTGCTGTCATGAGCTGCCATACTCCTACTGCTCCTGCTCCCGAGGTAATGTTTTTGTCAAAATGAGATTCAATAAGGGCTAGGTTTCTTAAATGCTTGGGAAGTCCTTTCTGAAGAAGCAGCTGTTCTATAAACTCAACAAGATCTTTGTTGGAATTAATGATTCCCTGGTATTTTCTCACACTGCTCTCCGACGTATCTGATGCTGCAAGAAACTGAGCATTTACCATAGCAACAGTTCCCAAAAGCATTATCCATGTAAAGATATTTCTGACAATTGTTTTCATCTCTAATGTATTTATATCAACAAGTAAAAAGGCTAAAAAGCAGATTTACCATTCAGCCTTTATGCTTTATAATTTAATCAACTTTCCAGCTTAATTTTTCTTCTTCTTTATTCCAGTCAACGTGAATGGTTTGTCCGGATTTCACTTCTTCTCTTACGATCATTTTGGAAATAGGCCTTGCCAGTTGTGCGCGGATCACTCCGGAAATCTGTCTGGCTCCGTATTTACTGCTGAATCCTCCCAGAGCAAGGTTTCTTACTGCATCATCACTGATCTTTAAGGCAATTCCCAGTCTTGTTAATGAGGTATGAAGTGATTTCAGCTGAATATTGAAAATTCTTTCTGCAATAGATTCTGTGATTGGTGCAAAAGGTATAATTTCTGTGATTCTGGCTAAAAATTCCGGTCTGAATCTTCCTGAATTGGACATAATCTGCATCAGTGAAGATGATTCAGGAACTTTTCCTTCTTCAAACTGTTTTACAATCTCTTCACTTCCGATGTTGGAAGTAAATAGGATTAAAGCGTTGCTGAAGTCTCCTTCTTTACCAAGCTTATCGTGTACTTTTCCTTCATCCATGATTTGAAGGAATACGTCAAATACTGAATGGTGGGCTTTCTCAATTTCATCAAACAAAACCACGGTATAAGGCTGTTGTCTGATCTTGTTAACCAACATTCCTCCTTCTTCGTACCCTACATATCCCGGAGGAGCTCCATATAATAAAGCTGCCGAATGCTCTTCTTTAAATTCCGACATATCAAAACGGACCATGGCCTTCTCATCGTTGAACAATAGTTCTGCCATTGATTTGGCAAGCTCTGTTTTTCCGGTTCCGGTTGGCCCTAAAAGGAAGAAAGATCCAATTGGCTGTCCCGGTTTGTTTAATCCGCTTCGGTTTTCAACAATAGCATCGGAAAGTATTTTTAGTGCATGGTCCTGACCAACTACCCTGTTTAATAGCAGGGATTCCATGTTCAGGAGTTTTTCTTTTTCCTGTGCCTGAATTTTCCCGATCGGAATATTGGTTTTAGCAGCCATTACAGCAGCCAGCTCCAAACGGTCTACTTTTTCTCTTTTTTTAGCAGCGTGCTGTAAAAGCTCTGCATAGGTATCTTCAATGATCTTCTGGATCTGATCTACCGGCATTGAGTTGTCCAGAGCGGGTTGTTCACTTAATGATCCCCATAAAATTGGGCTAATTTTATCTCTCAATAAATTATAAGTCCAGATCAGTTCGTCGGCTTTATCTTTATTATCAAGAAATTCTTCTTTTAAAATAGTGTCATAGCTTTCTTTCCAGCTGCCCAGTTCTTTTTCAGAAAGTTCATCCAGCATTTTAATGGCGGCCATGGTTCTGTCTAATAAATCGATGGCAGCATCGGGCAATTTTTTACCTTTTGCATATCTTTTTGCTAAACGTACACATTCAGGAAGCGCTGTTTTTTCCACTTCAATGCCATGGTGCTTTTTATAGCCTTCCAAAAGAACGTCAATCATCTTTACACAAGTTTTTTCATCCGGTTCATTCACTGTTAATACTTCAAAACGACGGTTGAAAGCCTGTTCAGGTTCAATAATTTTTCTGTATTCTTCCTGAGTGGTAGCTCCGATAACAGTGATTTCCCCTCTTGCCAGTTCAGGTTTCAATAGATTGGCGACATTCCCGATGCTTCCTTTCGGATCTAAAAGAGTATGGATCTCATCAATGAAAAGAATGGCTTTTTCAATTTTCTTACATTCATTGATTACTTTTTTCAGGCGGTCTTCTATTTCTCCCTTGTAAGAGGTTCCTGCTAATAAGGCTCCTGTGTCCAGTTCTAAAAGGGTTCCGTTTTTAAGCATTTCCGGAACGTTTCCTTTTGTAATTTCTATAGCGAAACCTTCTACCAGAGCTGTTTTTCCAACCCCCGGTTCTCCGATGATAATCACGTTCGGTTTGCTTCTTCTGCAAAGGATCTCAACCAGCATTCTTAATTCTTTATCTCTACCGATAATATTTTCCAGATCTCCATTTCTGGCCTGTGCTGTTCTATCTACACAATAACTTTTAATAGAGGGGAGAGACAAATCTGCAAAGTCTGAACCGTTGGAGAATAATGATGCAAAATCTCCGTTCTCAGAAACAGTAAACGGAGTATCTTTTCTATACAGGTTGAAGATATCATGTTCTCTCAGCGGCAATGACTTCAACTGCTGAAGTGAAAATACTACCTGAGGTTTTACAATGGCAGTAAGAATACAGATCGGGGTAATCTCATCCAGCCCAAGTTTTAAACGGATATCATCTGCTTCTTCTATAAGAGTATCTACAGCTTCATCCTGCCCTACTTCATCAGGAAGATGGCTGGTCTTAGGATATTCTTCAATACGTACATCTGCCCATTCGTAAAAATAGCCGGGATCTTTGTCTATACTTTTTAAAAATTCATTGAGACCAATATCTTTATGCATTAAAGCCTGCAGAATATGTGGGCCTCCATAAGTGGCATTATAGTTTTCCCTCGCTATCGACTGAGCAATATGAAATAGCTGCTTTACTGTTTCGTTGGTTACTAGTACTCCCATTTATAATTTTTCTTATATTAATATTTGCGTTCTGTTTACTATTGTTTTCAGATGATTTGATGTTATTTTTTCTTTTGAACCTCTACTTTTTATTGCTGATCATTCAGGAATCAGAAGCGGCTCTTTAATTCTGCTAAAATTAAATATTTTATTCTAAATGTGATAAAGATAGTTAATTCTTCAATTAGAGATGTAATAACCGGCTTTTTTTATCTTTCCAGCTTTTTTAAACAGGTTATAAAATCCCGTATATCTTTTCACAAAGTTTAATTTACTGTTATATATCCAGAAAATACAGAAGAATAAGACTTATCCACTGAAGGCCGATATAGATATAAAACATCATGGCTGAAGGTTCTGCCAGCTCATGTAATTTTTCAATCAGTGTAGTTTTAATGATATCATAAAAGTCTACATTTTCATCGCTTAAATTGAGTTCATCAAATTTCACCTTACTAAGGGCATATCCTAAAATTCGCTTAAGAATTTTATTTTCTGAGCTGTTTTTAAATTCATTTACCAACCTTACTTTTGCCAATGCATAATCTGTACTGTTGCGGACAACCATTGGCTGATTGTTTTTAATTTTACCAACCACTTTATCAATAAAGGGAACCAAAATGGTTTTGGAATGATCCTGGACAAGTCTGCTGATGATTCTGGACATCCCGTATTTTGTTGAGAAGATCCAGATACAAAACGGTGCGGCAATCATTAGGAGATAGAAAAGTCCTGCGGATAAAGGCTTAGCCATCACAGTTACCATCAGAAATCCAAGGGCTCCACTGTGTCCTAATGATGAGCCTAAACTTTCGGCCATAATATAAATCCCAAGAGAGAAAGTAATCACTGTTGAAAGAATCCCTATGGCATAAATCTTAAATAGACTGAAGATAAATACAGCAGACAGTTTTGAAAAGTATTTAATGTGATCTGTGATTGTGTTCATTAATGCTTAATTTGATAACATGGTTTTGTTTGTGAAGAATACTGATTCTTCTTATGAGTGATACAATATAATCAATATTTTAATTGTAAAAGAATCCGTAATAATCCCATATTTAGCATGACGTTCTTTGAATAGGTTTTCTTTTATACTTACTTATCGTTTTACTGATATACCTTTAAATTGGTAAGAATATTCTGGTTTTGATATCTGGTAATAAAACAGATCTGCTGGAAAGTAAAAACATTGCCCTTATAATTCTATCCTGCAGCCATTCAATCCTTACTATTTATTTAGCCAAGGGATCATCTATCAGCCCACTGATTCCTACATACCAGAAAAAAGCATGGTAAATGAAATAGAGGGCAGCTACCACAATAATTGCTATAAGAATCTTTAAAATGGTACTTCTAGCTACTTTTGCGAATAGAAAATGAGCTGTGGTTAAAAGTAAAGCGACTGGAGCGGAAAATAAAACACCAAATTTCAATATAATAGTTACAATAGATCCGGCATTTACTTCTACTTCGGGCATATCAATACACAGGAAGGAAACAATAAGGGTGTTAACCAGCAGAAAGAGTATCAGAAATTCAGCAAGAAATGATTTTAAGCCCGTCATAATAATATTTTTTAAATCCGGTAGTTCTTTATTATTTAATACAGGTTGCAACAGACAGTTATAATGTTGCTTTCTTCTTATATCCCGGATTTACTCCTGAACTGAATGCATTTTTTAATCCCTGCTCTACCTCCGGCCAGAACTGAGTATGGCTTAAACTATGCGCAGCCATAGCTAAATAAGGTACTGTTCCCGGTCTTTTCATCATATCTTTAATCTCTTTTTCATCTTTTGCAGTTACCAAACCTACATTGTATTGCTTTACAAGCTCAATATAAACGCCTAAGTTTTTTCGTAATATTTTGATCTGTGCATCAATTTCTCCAGTAAAATACACTTCTGCCCCATGCAATGCATAGGTTACATATCTTGCCTTCTTAGGATCTACAAACTGGCTGAGAAGTCTCATTAAAACTTCCTGAAGATTGTTTTTATGAACTGCATTTGATGTATCTGCAATAAATTTACTGCATGCAGCCTTTTTATTTCTGCTGTGATAATCATCTTTCTCTGTAATATTAACATCTAAAATCGGAAGCGCTTTTGTCTGGAGTACCGGAGACCAAGAGGTTACTTCTATGCTATCGGTAATCCCTGATTCTGCTGCAAAAACTTTTGCCAGGAAATTCAAGATAAAGCTATCAGTAACTCCTGTTTTTATACTGAAAAGGTTATTGATAACCCTGATTCCAGCTGCAAGATCCAAGTCTTCAAAAAATTCTGATCTTCCGTAACCTCCCCGGCGGCCAACACGGTTTGCATTGAATCTGCCATGACTTACAAACGTCCAGTGCTGGAATGTTTTCAACAATGTGATAAACTGATCCATTTCCCTTGTTAAGTTCGGCTTGGTTGGTTTTATATTTTCAAGATAATTAATAAATTCTACTGTAATCTGATTAATTCCCGATAGTCCTGTGGCAGTGGCTGTCCATAATTCCGGTCCTTCGGTATCATTATCAATCCATACATTCAATAAATGTTTGAAGGCGGCTGTATCTACTGTTCTTAAAGTATCTATACCAGTCTGGAAGCTACTCATCTGAAAATTTCTTAGGAAAATTTCAAGGTTTACCAAACTGAAATCTGCAATAAGCTGCTGGGTAAGGTCATATTCGTTATGAACATTGATGATCTTACACTCTTTATGCAGCTTGCTATGGTTAAGCTGATGCTTTTTCTTGAAGAATGGTGTTGATAAATAAGTAATACTCTTCACTTTCCATGGTTTAGGATATTTTGAATCTGTAGCAATAAGCTCTGTAAACTGATTGATAACATTTCCACCATGTGAATGTCCTATGAGATGGATGTGAACTTCCTGGTTTTTCCAGAATTTGTATACTCTTAAAAACAGATCCAATAACCGGTCTGCAGCTAAGTTTCTTTCTTTTGTGTCATTATCTCCAGACCAGCTGAAGAAGTCACCTTCAATATGAAGATCTAAATATTGTGGTTTAAGATCTTTTATTTTGTTCCAGAAATTGGTTTTACTGCTTCTCCAATAATCTGTATTGGCCTGATGCTTTAGTCCTGCTGTATTTATAGGGTCTGTAGTCCCGGCAACGAACATGACAATATCAATAACCCTTTTTTCTGATTTGGGCGGACTTTTAGGATCTCCATATTTTACCCCCTGTCCTACTCCTGTTTCAGTTACGGATTCTCCGGCAGAGGTAATGATGTTTTCCTTGGAATACATACTGTGTCCCTCCTGAGATATTTTAGTATAAGTCCCTTTTACAATTCTCGTCCTGCTCATAGCTTACTATTATTAAAATTTCCGTAATGATCAACTATTATTTTTCACTGATGATTCTACCGGTATTAGCATCCATCTGGTACACAACAGGTTTCCAGGCATTAGGTTCACCGGGAGAGGTTTTCATGATTTCCATGAGCTCTTTTTCTGAAAGTCTTTTTCCCTGCATAATCATAATATTCCATACAGGAATATCCTTATCATATACAATATCATATTTATTGGTTCCGTCATCATTTAGTCTTCCTGCTCCCGTTTTAAGATTAATATATCCTTTTTTATCCAGGAAACTCAATACATCCTGATATTTAATCTTTCCATAATTTTGATCTTCATCCACAGTTTTCTCAAGCTTTCCGTCTTTGTCATAGTATTCAGATTTTTCTACTTTCACCGTTTCGCTCACTCTGGTTTCTTTTTTCTTCAGATTTCCGTTGGGATAAAATTCTTTGTAAACATATAGAAATGAAGGCTTTGGAAGTAACTCTTCAAGAGTTCCCGCTTCATCCTTTTCCGGCGCTGACATTGATAAAATGGTGTATCCGTTTTTCAGTTCCAGTATCCCGTTACTTTCCTGATATTTTTTAAATAAATCAAAATCAAATTTTTCAACCATGGCACTCGTTTTATGATTTTTTTGAGTCTCTTCTTTTTTAGATTGGCAGGTACATATTACAAAACATAATATGGAAAGGTATATTAATAGTTTTTTCATTACAGCATAATTTTAGAGTTCAATACTTTCCATTGCCACTTAAAAACACTTATTCTTGGAATTTGTATATGATGACAATAGTCCATAAGATTATTTGTTTTATAGGCTTCATAGGTATATTTGGCTGGGGCATTTCCATCAAAAGTATGGGGCAATCCTAATGCGTGCATCAATTCATGGGCAACCGTTTCTTTTGAATGGGTATAAAACTGTACCGTAAAAGTGGTATTAAAATATGAAAAACCATTGGTATATGAAGCTATCTTACCATTCTTCCATCCCGGATATATATCTTCTATAAAAAATACTTTGAAATGCGAATCGTATTGGCTGCCGTATTTATCCCGGAATTTTTCTTCCAGATAATCTTTTAGACCACTGGAATTGTGTATATAATATTTACCATCTATCTTTTTACAGAATTTAGACCTAAAAGCATTATACAGGAAATTTCCCGTACAATCAATAGAGAAAGAGTTTTGAATGGTTGGGGATACCAGCGCCTGATTCAGGCATTCTGTAAAATACTGCTGACTGCCCGGTTTGGCCTTTCCTACTTTAATAACGTCATTAATATCCGTTTTTACAGAAATAAAAAGGGCAGAAATCTTTTTGACATGAGCTGAAGAGTTGGGGTGAATGATTAAGGCACCACAGATTTCTCCATCTGCCTTTACATACAGCATCTGCTCTTTTGAAAACTGTTCCTTACAGGTTATTTTCAGATAATTGGATTTGTCATACTTCCCTACTTTAATAACCCCGATCTCTTTAAGATTGAGTGAAAGGTATTTTTCTGCATCTTTATCTTTGAACTCAAAAGTCAGCTTTTGAGGTTTCTCTTTAATTTCAATTTTAAGAGTTAACAATGCAGATTTCCCTTTCAATAATGTCAAAACCGGTATCGGATACAGATAAGGTTTTTTATTGATTTTCTTCCAGGAAATAGAAAGACTTTTATAACTTTTCAGCTTTTTATCATACATGTTGGGATCTTTGTGGAAATTGGTATTCCAGCTGTTCCCGTTTTTAAAAACTGTAACATTATCAGCCTCGTAGTATTTTCCCATGACCGCACCGAACCAGTTATCTCCCAACTGTCCGGAATCCCCTTCTCTTAGCCAGTCAAAGCCAAAATCAGGATTGTCTTTATACTTATCATGAGGTCTGAATTTCACCATACATTTAGCCACCACTTCTCCAGCGGGTGGTTTTGAGGGGTTTCCATAGCTTACCCCATCGCTGGCTCCAGTTTCAGTAATGGCAGCTCCGGCGGTGGTGATAATATTCTCGTTAGAATACATGCTATGACCTTCCTGAGAAATCTTGGTATAAGTACCTTTTACAATTCTCATTCTGCTCATGACTTAATGGGCTTTAGATTTCTCTCCGCTATTATTTTGTACTTCTGCCTGGGCGTGTTTATGAACAAATTTTCCGGATTGGATATTCATATCCTTTTCACTCACTTCATGTCGCTCTTTTTTGGTTTCGCTAACTACGTCTCCATCGATCATTTCAGTTAATTTTCCGGTAATAAACATACTTGCATCTCCTACTACGGAAGTTAGCTTCATGGCTCCTACACTTTCTGTATGGTTCATTCCGATGCTGTTGGATTTATTCATTCCCACAGTTGTAGTCATGTTTTCACCAACATTGATGTTCATGTTCTTACAGTTCAGGGTCATGGTTTCCGGTGCAGTGATATTGATATTGCTTCCGGTAGTATCAAGGTGGATTTCGTTACCGCTTTTATCGGTGATAATAATGCTTTCATCTTCGGTGAAGACAATTCTGTGCCCGCTTCTGGTCTGGATAGATTTTACACGGTTATCTGTTCCTCCTCCAAGGCCTATTCCACCATGGAACATTCCTCCCATTACAAACGGACGGTCCGGATGGCTGTGTACAAAGTTCACCATTACCTGGTCTCCTACTTCCGGAATAGCTACATATCCGCGGTTTTGAGTGATCTGGTCAGTTCCTCCTGCATCAGGACTCATTACTCTTACAAAGTGAGTAGTATCATTCATCTGCCAGTCGAATCTTACCTGTACCCTTCCCTGTCCTTCAGGATCTGCATTAGCGATTACCGTTGCAATCTGAGGCTGAGCAATAGGAACTGTAAATTCAGGTTTTGGCAAAAATCCTGTATCTGCTGCTATAGATTCGAAACTTCCTTTATAGTGTCCAATGGTATCAATTTCATGAACGGCTTCAGTAACCATAACTTTGGTAAAATAAGAGGTTTCATTACTGTCCGGTTTTCTCATGTGAATATCTACAACACATCCCGGATGAAGGAACGGCACTGTAGTAGAACCTGAAACTGAAAATACACTCACCGCTTCACTTCCCGCAGTACTTCTTTGGGAATTTTCTACATCCAGATGGGTAGATGCCTTAATAGGAGCTACCTGAAGCGCCGGAGTTTTGTATATTTTCTCGTTATGGCTGTATGCTGTTTTGGCCAGATCTCCCAAATGGTTAATCGGGGTTTCGCCGGAAGTCAGCTTTTCATTTTTACTGCTGTTATAACCGTAATATTGAGGTTTTGTATGAACAGCTTTCAATTCTACTCTGATATCATCAGCATTGCTGCCATAGGTAAGCTTTATAGGCTTGTTCTGAGGTGGAAGTTTCCCGAAGTGAAGAACTTCTCCGTCATAGTAAAATTGCTCTCCATAGGCTTCTGCCATTCTTGCAAGATAGTTATAATGGGTCTCGTTATATTGGCTGCTGTAGATAATCTGAGAATAGTCATTGGTATCTACTCTGATATCAAAACGTCCTTTATCAATTCCCTGTTTGATTACTTCTTCTGCAATGATTCCCATATTAACGGGCTGCCCGCCTCCAAAACTCTGAATATGAGGCGCACCATCCAGTAAAATAGTTGGGCTGTATCCTGAAAGCACTATATTTCCAAGGCTCATCTTTTCCTGGCTGAATCCAACTTTGGTAATGATTCCTACGAAATTTCTTTCAGGACTGTTATCAATGTCTTTATAGGAAATAATAGCGGTAAGACGCTTCCCCAGAAATTTATTGGCCTCCTCAAGGGTATGGCTTTGCCTGTCTCCCAACGCATCATGGGCAAGGGTAAGGCTGAATTCGTGATGGTGACTCGCTTTTTGCTTAAGCGTGAAATGTTTGTAATATTTAATAATTTTTCCCTCCACAACCAGTGAAAGTTTTACCAACCGGTTGATCCCTGCATGGTGGTTTTCAGATACCCCATCAGCATTCTGTGACGGACGGAAAGAAGAACCCTTTGTCTTTGTTTCGGTTTTCATATGCTTGTGTTTAGTTTTAGTATTAAAGATAGCAATATTTTACGAAATAGTCATCATATCAATGACATATGAAATGGCTGATTAATATAAAATTCATCTCAGGCAAAAAAAGACCGTCTTTAACAGTGACAGTCTTTTTTTCGTATGAATGTTGATAATGTGTAACAATTTTAGCTTGTTGGCCAAAGTCCGGCATATTCAGAATTACCATAGGTGATCGTTTCAGCACTCACTACAAAGCTGATCAGCATACTGTTGCTGTCTATAGCATCAAATTCTACCTGGTGCTGGATAACGTAACCGTTCTGCCAGTTCAGGGTAATTAATGTTCCTTCTTCGTGAGATTTATTGAAAGTAATTTCTCCTACTGTTGGCTTATATTTACCGTTCAGTAAACTTTCTAAGATATCTGATTTTTCAGTAGCTTCTACTGTAACTTTGATCAATGCGTTGGAAGGGTCTGAGGCAACACGTCCTGATACATCTGTTGATCTTGACACGCTGTAGTTCATTTTTAATAATTTCTGACCTTCTCCGTTATTGAATTTTAAGATTCCTCTCGAATTTCTTTCTGCCATGATTTGTAAATTTTAACCGTTAGTAATATTTTGTGATTCAGTGATTGTGTAGCAAATATAGAAGGTCTTTTTCTCTAAAAAAAACTTTTCACCATAAATTTGAAAAATTGTAGTAGTTCTACGACTTTTTGTAGTAATTCTACGATATTAGATTTATAGATCACCCCGCAATCACCACTAACAAAGCATTTTAATATTTATCTCCAAGCAAGGAAAAAATATACTTTTACACTTGAAAGAGAAATAAACAACAACATTAATTGGAAAAAATAGTTTTTATTTCAAAAAAGTAATATCAAAAATCGCGATAAACATTATTGCCTGAATAATATAAAAGCATTCATCCATGTAATTATACGAAAAAAGCAGAAGTAATCTTACTTCTGCTTTTTATGATGATAAACTAACAATTAATGTTTAGTATACTCCGGAGCTTCTGTTTGAGTCATTGTTGGAGTAAAGAACTCGTTCAGCCAATAGAACGTCTGCCCGTTTTGCTGGATCTTCACTGCCGGATTATTTCTGTGATTCAGCATTCTTTCAGCCAGATCCTTATAGTGATGGAAATAAGTTCTTACAGTTTCATTACGAACTATTTTTGATTTCTTCCATCCTTTAAGCTTGAACTTAGCCAATATTTCTTCCTCAGAAAGATCAAATCCTGTACTCATTCCGATGGCATAAGACATTGGTAATTCATAAAGATCTCCTTTATCTAAGAATTTGATTGTTGGATTGTATTTCTTCAACAGTTTTACATATTCCTTGATGGCTTTTGACTGGCTGAAGCCTGGCTTATCCGGTTCTGTATTTCTATATACTTCAGAATAGAAAGCTTTAAGGTTATCGTATTCTGATTCAGAAATAAGAATTCCTTTTTCTATGCTTGGAGTAATCTCTTTCAGCTCTTTTGGTAAATATCCTTTTACAAGGAATGGGTTTCCGTAATTAATCAGCTGTGCTGCAATTCCTGCAGAAACAGGGTTAGTAAGCCCCGGATACAGATACTTATATTTTAAATCTACATCTGTCTTCCCAGCTCCTACTGAAGAGTGGAAATATTCATTCAGTGACTTATCTACATTCTGATTATCTAAAGTAACCTGTGCAATAAGACTGTCTACAGATTTCTTAAGGAATCCAGGAGTGGCTACATCTCCTTTTTTAGGGAAGATTACAAATCCCTGAGACATACTCTGCTTAGGATAATCTAAAGAAAAGAATCCTTCATCACCTTCTATCAGGCTAAAGTTATTTTTCGTAAGAACATCAGATTGGTTAATGATCTTTTGCTTTTTAAGCTCAGCTATATTTTTAGCAGTATTGGTAACCACGTTTTCAGCCATCAATACAAAATCATTGTAAGTATCTGAAGACCTTGCGCTGGTCTGGAACATAATCAATCTTGCCTGGGCCTGAGTAAGAGAACCAATTACACTGTACATATTTCCGCTTTGGTTGGCAGAAGTTCCTACCGTGACTACAATATTGGTTTCGTCCGGAACATTGGAAAGAAGGTTTCCTGCTGCAGAAAGAGCCTCTCCTACCGGTTGGTAGCCATTATTGCTGGCACAGTTCATTTCATTCGTTTTCTGATCAATAAACGTTGTAATCTTACTGTAATCAGTACTTAGGTTAGAAACCGCAATATTGTTACCACAAGGGTTGTTTTTATATAAAACTACTCCATATTTCACGTTATTGAAATAGGATGGCTTTTCAAATCTTAACTGAAGATCCTGTAATAATGATTTTACAATAGGGGCATAAGGTGCATTAGCAGCACTTATATCCAGTGCAAAAACGATATTGATATTTTTATCTCTATCTGTAATTTCTCTATAACGGTCGAAATAAATAGGTTCTCCCAATACATTAAAAACATAGTTCTTACTGTAATCCAGAATATTGGTAAAATATTTGGTTTTGGAGTCCGGAGTTGGAGCTTCATTTAATGCCAGCGTTACCGGGAAAATATTTTCCAAAGGCTTTCTTTTATTCACATCCGTCAGAAGAATAGCAGTTTTATTGTCTGCATCTGATCCTGATGCACCAGGATAACCTTCACGTACTCCCAATTCCGTATCGGTGATACCTGTTGTATTTTTCAGCTTGATTGCTGAACGTTCTCCCCATGTAGAAATTACGTTGGAACTCACCCATCCGTAAAGACCTTTACCGATACTATCAATATCAATGGATGGCTTTTTACCTACCAGGAACCTTTTATTGTTTTCAGCCTGTTTGTAAACATATACCATCTGCCCGTTAGGGATCTTAACATTAGCGGTTTCAATAAGGCTTGGCGAATTAAACACCATGATAGAGTCATTTTTGTAGTATCTTTCTGCGTTTCTGATAACCTCGCTGTTATTAGGCACTACTGCTACTCTTACAGGATATCCTGTTCTTTCATTTTTCAGGGAATGATTCCATAAAAGCAGGTCAGATTCATTGATCCACCCATAAGTTTTAATGGATTTTGAGGAAACTTTTTTCATCAGGGCATCCGGAACATATTCCGCTACCTTTACCATTCCGTCTCTATGTTTCAGAACCATTAAAGGCTCCAGGAATTTTACTTCTTTGTACGATTTTTCATCATCCTTATCCAAATAAGCCGTATTTCTTGATCTGTCTGAAATAACGATCCATGGAACGGATTTTTTAGGATAACCGTTGACAACTGTTGAATTATCTACCTGCCCATATTGAGAAGGCTCAGGTGTTTTTTTTGACGGGAGCTTTACCTGGCAACTCGTCAATAATACTGATAATCCTATATAATATGCTGCTAGAGGAAATTTATTTTTCATCCTATTTTATCTTTTTATGATTGGCACATCCGGGAAACCGGATAGTATTATTTGCTTTGGTTTATATCTACTTTCGTTACACAATTCTGTGTATCATCTAAATTCACCTTTACGGTCTGGATTACAGTATTCTTATCAAACTGAAGACCCGCACAGTACATATAGAAGTTATTTACCTTACTGTCATTTACTTTCACCACTGTGTTTTCATTATTACACAGGTAAGTTTTTAACAGATAATTGTAATGCATATTAAAACTGTTACCGTTTGCAATCTGCTGCAGGTGGTATTTGAAATCGTTATCAATTTTTGCATAAGAGTCTTCTACAGATACTTCATCCTGTTCCAAAGAGTTATAGGCCGGAAGGATTTTGATACGGTGGTAAATAGGCTCCTGGCTTTCTTCTGTATAAAGGGTTACCACATAGTCTCCCGGTTTTTTATAAGCATAAATAGCCAGCTTGTCTTTAGAGTCTGTATTTCCTGTTTCGCCGAACTTCCATGCAAACTGTGATGCATTGGAAACAGCACGGAACTGTACATTCTCATTTTGCATTGCCTGTGACTGAGCTTCTATAGTTGTTTTAGATTTTACACTATCCTTAGGCTGCTTGACGCTTCTTGCTGTCACCATTACCGGGAATGATTTTGTGTACTTGTTGTCAACAATCAAACTTACCTGGTAATATCCAGGTTTATTATAGAAGTGGATCCCACTGTTTTTATCAGAAGTTGTTCCGTCTGCAAAGTTCCATCTTTTGGTTTTGGCAAACTGGGTTTTATCTTCAAATAAAAGAGTATCTCCTACCGACAGTGTAGATGGATAAACTACGGCAACAATATCATCCGCAGAATGGATCACTTTTTTCTGCAGCCATAATGCAACAAGTGCCGCGATGAGCAATGTTGCAATAACACCGATAATAATGTTCTTTTTGTTCTTTTGAAAATAATTCATAGTTAATAATTGTGATGTGTTTTATTTAAAGTTCCTAAATTCATTCTCCTTTTACTGGGTACGAGCCTTCAACTCACTTTGACGCTGATAAATCTTATCCTGCTTATCTTTAAACCCTATTCTGCATTCTTCTACCTGCTTTTCAAACCTCTTGATATCTTCTGAAGTAGTTGAAATTACTTTTTTATCTTCATAATACATCTTGTAAAATTTGGCAATTTGAGGATAAGCATCTTTTCGGGTATCAATAATATTATCACGACGTTTAAAATAGTCATTCAAATCATTCACGCCTACAAAGATATTGTTTTCCACAAAAGGCTGTGGCGCCTCATCGGTTAGCTTGGTGATCATCGTATATGTACTGTCCATGATCGGAATAATGATCTTTTGGTGCTGTTCAAATTCAGCTTTTTGTTCAAGATTCTGAATTCCTCTTACGTCTTCATCAGAAAACGGAGATTCAAATCCTTTTAAAAAGATAACGCCCAGAAATAACATGGCAGTTATAAGCATCAGTATTAAATAAAAAAACTGATAATGCCTTTCCTTTTTAGATAGTGTAATTTGTCCTTGCATATCTTTATTTTTTATCTTCTTCTACCTCCTGTAAAGTTTCTTGTAGGATCTTTTCTCAGCTCATTATTGGCTCTGTTTACTTTGCCCATACATTCATCCAGATCTCTCAGAACTGTTTTCTTTTTGTATTCTACCTCACTGATCTTAGTCTTCAGCGCAAGCATAGGCCCTATCTGCTTCATTAATGCTGCATAATGCTTAAAGCTTTCGGTACTGTCTTTTCCCATAATACTTTTAACATTTCCTACGTTATCCATAATATTGGTTCTGAGAAAAACCTCATTCTCCACCTTGTTTATATCAAGCTGGGTCATTTTTTCGTAAATATCATCTACGTTACTCTTCAGCAGATCACTTCTACGCATTAATTCCTTGTAAGCTTCGGCTTCACGACTAATCCCTTCACGTTGTATATCATAGCTCTTAAAGAAGAGGTATAAACAGCTAAAGGATACCACAGACAAAACGGCAAAAGAAAGGATAAACTTCCAAATGCCCATTCTGACGTCAGATTTGTTCAATTTTTTTTCCCTGTTAGAAGACATATATTTGCGATTTGTTTGGCCTGTGAAAGTATAAAAAATATTTTTTATGCACAATACGTATTTTTCCTGTACAGGTTTCGTGAAAACCCGGTTTAAATTAATATTAATTTTCTCTTTAATAAGTTTTTCATAAATTAGGCCTCTGAATTTTAAATATCATTCGCCAAATCGATATTAAGAATGAGTAAAATATTATCTAATACCGTGCGCTTTTCTATAGCAGACAGCGATTTTTATTTTAAAAAAATAATGATCAAAACTCTGATGGAAAACCCTTTCTATATGCTGCTGAACGACTGTAACAATGGCCACGAGCTGGTAAACAGAATCTACAGAAGACAGGAAGATGTATTCATTATTGAGCTGTTTATGCCGGTACTGAGTGGAATTGAAGCTATAAAGTATATAAGGAAAAACAATACGGAAACACCTATTATCACTTATTCCGGTACTTACCAGGAGGATATGGCCGAGATTCTGTCGAAAATCCCTAATATATACTACTGTCAGAAGAACAGTACTATCATTAAAAATATTATTAAAGGAAGCATTGCTTCTGATGAATTTGATTACCAGGCCTATTCAAAAGAATGGGAACAGCAGCCGCTTGCCGTACAGGAATATATGGACAGGCAGAAGAAAGGACAGGAAGAACTTTCCCCGGCTGAGATACAGCTTATGAGATTCTGCTACGAAGGTTTCAGTAATAAAGAAATTGCTGAAAAGCTGAACCTGAGTACAAGAACAATTGATACTTACATTAACCGTCTGACGGAGAAATTAGGATTAAAAACCAAACTTCACCTGATCCGTTTTTGTGTGGAAAACGGATACTACAATTCCAGTATGTAAGAGATTATGAGACATGGAGAGCATAACAGAAGCCTCTGGTAAGTTGGTTGTTATGAATTTCATTCTTTATTATTATTGATAATTTTTCATCATTATACTGTAATATTATTTTATTGTTAAATTATCTACAGCCTGCATTAATATAGCATATACATTAATAGCTCAACTATTTGAATAAAAATATTTTGCCACTAATTTGCTAGTATTCAATTTTTTTAACTAAATTTGCACACCTAAAATTTAAAATTAAAATAAGGAAATGACAAAGGCAGAATTGGTAAACACCATCTCAAATAAGTTGGGAACAGAAAAGAATGAAACACAGAAAGTTGTAGAAGCTTTTATGCAGGAGATCAGAACTTCTATGTATAATGGGGATAACGTTTATCTGAGAGGTTTTGGATCTTTTATCATTAAAACAAGAGCTGCTAAAACAGGAAGAAATATTTCTAAAAACACTGCGATTGAGATTCCTGCTCATAACATTCCTGCTTTCAAACCTTCAAAATCTTTTGTTGAGAAAGTAAAAACGAAAGTTGCAGTAAAATAAGAACATTAACTGAATATTAACTAGTTACTAAAAAATTAAAATTATGCCAAGCGGAAAGAAAAGAAAAAGACACAAGGTTGCTACTCACAAAAGAAAGAAAAGAAGAAGAGCGAACAGACATAAGAAAAAATAATCTCTTTTTTTCGAGATTTACAATATAATATATAGTTGGTGATTTTAAATTTTTAAAGTTCGCCGACTATATTTTTGTTTGCAACTATAAGATTCAGCGGAAAACGGATGGTTTCAAATATTATTTTAACAAAAATATAATGGTTTTCATTCTAAATCCTTATATTTAGTAGATGAATTAATCTAGAACAATACCAATTTCCTAAAATCTTAACAATTTTTATCTTATAACAAAATGAAGAAAGAACTAATAGTTTCGCATGAAGATGATCTTACAAAGATTGCACTGCTGGAAGACGGAAGACTATGTGAACTTCATGAGCAAGAGGACAAAAGCGATTTTATAGTTGGAGATCTGTTTATAGGAAGAGTAAAAAAGCTGGCCCCCAACCTTAATGCAGCATTCGTAAATATAGGATATGACAAGGATGCATTTCTGCATTATCAGGATCTGGGACCACAATATCTTACATACAGAAAGTTTTTAAAAGATACAATCTCTAAAAAACAAAACTCTTCAAGCTTAAAAAATTTCGAGATACAGCCCGAAATAGATAAAAACGGAACAGTAGATAAGGTGATTGCAAAAGACGACCTTGTTCTTTTACAGATTACCAAGGAGCCTATTTCTACAAAAGGTCCCAGAATTTCTACCCAGGTTTCACTTACAGGACGTTTTTTGGTTTTAATTCCATTTGACAATAAGGTTTCCATTTCCAAAAAGATCAAAAGTTCTGAGGAAAAGGAAAGATTAAGAACTCTGATCGACAGCATCAAGCCTGAAGGTTTCGGAGTAATTATAAGAACCGTAGCCGAAGGAAAAAAGGTAGCCGACCTTCATAATGACATGAATCAGCTGATTCAGAAATGGGAAAGCACTTTTAAAAATATCCAGAAAAATAAAGTTCCGTCTAAAGTTTTAAGCGAAGAAGACAAGGCTTCAGCTATTTTAAGAGACAATTTTAATCAGGATTTCGTCAATATCATCTGTGATGATGAGCAAATGGTGAATGAAATGACCAATTACGTTGAAGTAATTGCTCCTGAAAAGAAAAATATTGTCCAGTTTTATGATTCTCATATTCCACTTCTGGAATATTATAATGTTGAAAAACAGCTTAAACAGAGCTTCGGAAAACATGTAAACATACCAAGCTCCAAAGGTGCTTATCTTGTTATTGAGCATACAGAAGCACTTCACGTTGTAGACGTTAACTCCGGAAACAATATTACCACCGGAACTGCTGTTAATAAAGAACACGCTCTTAAAGTGAACAAAATGGCAGCCACTGAGATTGCCAGACAGCTCCGCCTCCGCGATATGGGAGGCATCATTGTAATCGATTTTATCGACATGCCTAATTCAGAGCACAGAAGAGAGCTCTACGAACACCTTAAAGAGGAAATGAAGCGCGACAAGGCCCGCCATAAAATACTTCCTCCAAGTAAATTCGGTCTGATCCAGATTACCAGACAAAGAAACCGTCCGGAAAAGCAGATCGAAACCAAAGAAGAAAACCCGAACAAAGACGGAGAAATTGTAGCTCCAATTGTGATCGTGGAAAGAATGGGTGAAACACTGAGAAACATCCTGCAGAAAGAAAAAGGAAAAATCTACCTGCATGTACACCCATTTGTAGAAGCTTACTTAACGAAAGGCTTCCTTAAAAGTATCCAGATGAAATGGTTCATGAAGTATAAAAAATGGGTAACCATTGTTCCAAGGGATTCTTTTAAATATTTAGAATACAGAATTTACAATTCCAAAAAAGAAGAATTGATAGAATTCTCTAATTAAGACAAAATTTAAAACCTCCAGTATAAGCCGGAGGTTTTTTTGTTACCTTAGCACCCACATTAAAGATATCTATTGAATGCTTTTAGATTAGGCTAAAGCCATAGGATCTGTTTTTTGTTATAAGACTGGCTAAAACCCACCTCAGTTGAATATAATCATAACATCTTTTAATTTTAATAATGAAAAATCACCATTACAAAACCACTATTGAATGGACAGGAAATAAAGGAACCGGAACCAGCGGTTACAGGAACTACGAAAGAAGCCATACTATTTCGGCAGAAAATAAAACAGTTATTGAAGGCTCTTCTGATCCGGCTTTCAGGGGAGATAAAACAAAACACAATCCGGAAGATCTATTTCTGTCTTCACTTTCTTCCTGCCATATGCTTTGGTATCTTCATTTTTGCTCCGAAGCAGGGATTATTGTAACGCATTATATTGATGAAGCCACCGGAATTATGGAAGAAACAGCCACCGGAAGCGGCCGTTTCACAGAAATAACACTAAATCCTACTGTTACTGTTTCTAACGCATCTATGGTAGAAAAAGCAAAGGAGCTTCACCACAAAGCCAATGAATTTTGCTTTATTGCCAACTCGGTTAATTTCAAAGTAAAACATATCCCAACTGTGTTAGTTAAATAAAAAAATAAATTCAGATTAATATTCAGAAACACCACTATTATTAGATGTTAAACAACAATAACTCTAAGTTTTCCACTAAAAACTCAACAAAAAGAGATTTATTTAACAAATAATCATTAAAAATATTATTTTATTATGAAAAAATTCATATAAAAATCAAATTATTTATCAATTTTATTCATAATGTTAAGTTTTTTTCATATTTTTATATAAAGAAAACTACCATGATGAAACCAAAATTAACTATTTTCGATGAACCCCTGTTATACACTGAAGGGCTATCAAAATTATTGATGCAGAGTAAAATCTTTAACAGTATAAATCTCTGCAATTCTTTAGAAACCCTTTCCAAGCAATTAAGAGATGAGCCACCGGAAATGCTTATTATGAGCTCTAATATTCTTATGCTTACTGAGATATGTAAATCTGTGGAAAGCATCCTAACAGAACATCAGCAAATCAAAATTATTATTATAGGAAGCTGTTATGATGTGACTGACATCAGAAAACTCTTCAACAAAGGCATTAAAAGCTACCTGGACAAAACCTGCAGATATGATGAATTCCTAAAAGCCATTAATGCTTTGCTATTGAACGAAATCTATATTTGTGACCATGCCAAGGAAAGAATGCTCAACTTCATCAGTAATGAACATGAGAAACGAAATTTCCATATCAGAGATCCTCTTACCCGTCGTGAAATAGAGATCCTAAAACTAATCTGCGATGGCTATAGCAGCAAAGATATTTCAGAAAAACTTTTTATAAGTATCAATACGGTAGAAACACATCGAAAAAAAATTCTTTTGAAACTCAACGTAAAAAACACAGCGGGGGTCGTAAAATATGCCATTGAAAATCATATTGTAGACTGATTGATTACTACGGATCGTTAACCTAAAAAATTCCAAACCTTACAGTCTGGAATTTTTTTTTGCCTGATCTTAAATTTCTGTTAATAAAAAATCTGGCGTATAAGTGATTATTAAGAAATATGATATTAAAAGTCAATAGTGAATTTCACTATTACTTGCGAAGCAAAATTCACCATTGACTTTTCCTGTATTAATCAATTTTTTTCTCCGCTATTCATAATCCGGCATTTCGCCATTAGTGAAAAGCGTAGCTCGTGAAAGATCTGTCATGCTGCTATTCAGATCTATGACCATTACATTTCGTTGTGAAATATTATCATTGGAAGTATTCATAAAGATTACCTGGGCATTATTAGGTGAAAATCGTGGATCGAGGTCATTGGTACCCATAGCCTTTTCACTTTCAGAAGAAATATCATTTATTGTATTATCTGATAATTTATAAATGAAGATATGAGAATCCAGCTTGCGATAGTTTCCGCTGCCATCCTGATATCCGGAAATGTCACGGGTAAACAGAAGAAGCTGACCGTCTACGGAAAAATTCAATCCTCCACTGGCTCCGGAAGATCCGGAAAGCACTGTTTTAAGAACATTCCCCATCATATCAATGATATAGATATTTGTATTATATCCGTTGTAGTCATTGGTCTTTATTGCAATCTTACTTCCGTCATAGCTCCAGTCGCATTCCGAAATCATGCTTCCATCCGGAGTTGTATATACCAGGGAAAGCCCACTTCCATCTTTATTGATCCTGTATAATTTATTAAAATTTGAATACAGTAATTCCTTACCATTGGTACTCCATGCAAAATCCATTTCGTAAGTATTAAAACCTGCTACAGGAACTGTGGTTACCTTAAAAGGATTGGAACCGTCTGGATTTGCGGTGTAGATATGGGTGCTTCCACCTTCAGTTCGGAGAAAAGCAATGAGACCCGCGTTATTGTTTTTCCGTGGCCGCCAGCTGTTGTAAGAGGAATCTGTGAACTGAAAGTTATTCCCCTGTTCATCACTGGATATGATCACAAAGTTACCATTCAGTTTTTTCACATAATGATATCTGTTGGCAGGAACTGTATTGGTAGTGAATTTACCGGTCTGGCTTAAAACTGGCTGGTGAATGCCGTCCGAAACAGACACCTGCCAGAAGTAACTTACACCAAACTTCAGATTTGAAAGGGTATAATGATTCACTTTCAAATCATTAACCTGAATCACATTAGTGTCAAGATTATTTTTAATGGTTAAACAATATTTTAAAACATCTGCTGTATCCGGATCTGTTGCGCTCCAGGTAAGCTCAACACTTAATGGCTGATTAACCGCATTATCTATCGGACTTAAAAGCTGCGGTGTGGAAGGTGGAGAATTCAGGGAGGTATCATCATTCATTTCAAAGACCACTGTTACCACCTGGTTTTGATTCTGCATATTAACAGACTGAAAACTGGTAATATATCCCGAAAGTTCTGCTTTTACCGAATAATTACCGACCGGCATGGATGCAATCTCAAAAGTACCGTCAGTACCGCTGAAAACAGTCTGTGTTGTAGGGTTTGTGAAGATCTTTACATTAGCAAGCGGCACATTACTGCCTCTTTTCACTACTTTTCCTTTTAATATTCCTGTCTGAGCCTGTTCTACAAGGTCTTCGTTGCATGAAAACAGACAAAAAAAGAGAATGAATATGCTGAGTATTTTAATTAAAGTTTTCATAATTCGTGTTTTTATTTGTTTCCAAGATAAAAGTTGATTCCAAATGCGAATCGTAAGGCCTGATCTTTCCTTTTTCCGTTCACGAGCCCTTCCCAATCATCTTTAAAACCAAGATCATATTGTGCAGAAGCTCTCAGTGAAAAATTATGATCAATCATGTATTCTAGTCCGCCTCCAGCCTGTGCTTTGTATTGAGCTTTATATTTAGAGTAGAATGCCCCTGCTCCTCCGTAAATGTATGGACTGAACCTGTATTTCGGAAAAAGAAGATATTCCAGGTTCACCTCAGGGCCGTAATAATTTATTTTTACAATATTCTCATTTTCAAGGGTAAAGTAATTTCCATTTACCTCTACATTAAAGTTAGGAGTGAGAAAATATTTAAATCCCAATTTCCCGCCTATATTCATTTTAGGGTTTACGTAGTCATCTTTCACCTTCTGGGCTTCCACGTTGGCAAATACGGAAAATTTCTGCCTGTAATAATCAGGATATCTGTTTCCGATCGCTCTTCCGGTATTATTTTCCTGTTCTTTACTGTATTCTTTCATCAAGGGCTGATAAGCTGTTGTATCATCTATAGCCTTTCCCCATATTTTATCCTGAATCCCTTCTACAATAAGTGATTTTACTGCTTTTTCAATAGCTTCGGTTACGGCTAACTGAACAGGTTCATTTTGAGTTAATCCTACTTCGGCCTCCAACAGTCTTTCTGTATCTATATACCTGAAAAAGCTGCCATTTACACTGGTTGAAAGAATGGTTTTGGAAGTATAGACCGTTTTAAGGATTTCTCCGTTAAGCGTGGAAACAGCACGAAGATAAATGGTAATTCTATCCTGGCGGTATTGGGTGGAAGCTCCGATTCCAAAGTAACGGGCTCCAAGGCCGCCTGTAAGGATATTGCTGTCATAGGAAATAACTCCCCCTTCCAGAAGAATTCCGGCATATAGAAGCGGAGGAAGCGACTGAATGTTTTTATCAGCATCTTTTATATATTCCTGACGTGTGGAACGGATGATCTGCCTTTCGTTGAGCAGGTTAGCTATATTTTCTCTTTCAATAGGAATAAACCAACGGCTGTCTTCAAGAGCTTTAATAAGAATGGTAGTAGTACCCTGTGGTACCGCAGTACTCCAGTTATTGCCATTTTCGGAAGGTTTATACTGACCGGTCTGATCTCGGAATTTATAGACTCCTACTACTATTTTTTCTTTAGGCAGAGGAAGTTTCTTCAGTTCTGCTGTAGAAGCAGTTACTTCTCCCATCGTTGGCTTTTCAGGATCTGAAGGTAAACCGAATATTGAACTACAGGCCTGCAAGACGCATAGCAGAAAACTACAGAAAAAGATTCTGGTGTAAGTGTAAGTTCTCATGATAAGTTTGGTTTTAAGTTCTTTTACTATTTTGGAATTACGATCTCGGACTGATCGCCTGTACCGGTATCCAGAATATTAATTAAAAGTCCCTGATTGGTGTTGGTGATCTGAAGATAAAGTGATCCGAACAGATAGTTCCCCGGTTGTATATTTCCATCACCAAACTGGTCTTCAAACAGTTTTCTTGAAAGTTCACTGAGGATTTGCCTGTTTAGGCTCTGAGTGAAACTGTCAAGAGAATTCATACGGTCTAGCAGGTTATTATAATCTTTTTTTTCATCAAACTGATTCTGCGCGTTAGCTGAGCTTAGCAGCCACTGATAATTAAAAGTATCTCCTCCGAATGCTGGATTAACCGGCTTATAAACAAGTTGCTGAGATTTCCCTTGGAAAATACCCGCAATAAAAATCAAAATAATAACAAAAGTTTTCATAGCGGACGTTTTTAATAGATAAATTCATTTTTTATGAGGTTTTTCTTTGCTGTAAATTCCCTGATATATTTTAAACTGTAAGCTAATTGTTCCTTTAAATAATCTTCTCCCGGATTGGTCATAAAACTGTAGATGATCTTATCTTCCATCTGAATATTGATCTGGCCACTTGTTCCGCGAAGAGGAAGTTCAGAAATTGTGACAGCACTGCTGCTTTTATCAGGAAGCTGGCTATACTGGATATAAAACATATCGTAAAAATCTTTTCCGACCTTAGTTTTTGTTTCATCAATGGTAAGGCCCTTAAGTTCATAAACAGCATCCTCTTCTATCTTTGCCTTTTTCTTTTTAAAAAGATCTCCATTGAGCTCGAGGCTGTCTTTTGCTACCAAAACTCCAGACTCTTCATCTCGGATATAAAGGAAAGCCTTCAAAGCATCTTGTGACTCAAGATTTACGCTTAGTTCAGATAATATCTTTACTTCATTAGGATTTACAGAAAATTTACTGCTTTGCTGATTATGGGAAAGATTTCCGCCGTTTCCTTTTTTTATAGATATTAAAAGATAGTTCAGTTCTTTATAGACGGCGGTATTATTAACTACTACAGCCTTTATCTTAATCTGGTTTTCAAGGGTAGTACTCTCGATTTTTGCAGTTACTTTTTTATCTTCCTGCCCATAAGCCAATACAGACAGGAAGAGAAAAAAAGCATTTAAACTCAGGACAGATAAAAATTTCATCATTTGTGATTTAATAGTTTCTCATGAAAACAGTTCTGTTATCTCCTTTTACATTAATCTGAATGCCGTCTGAGATACTGTTGCTTCCCGAAACATCAATAATATTATTACTTCCTTGCGTAATAATGGCAGCCTTGGTTTCCTTATCTGCGAATGAATTGATAAAATAAAGAGCGTTATAGTCTCCAAGCTGCTTTACAGTAATAATGGTTTTGTTATTAAGAGAAAGCTCCGCATTGTTATACTCCCCCATCTGCATGATATTGGAGTAACCGGCAATCATTTCCATATCCTGTTTGCTGATAAGGTTTAAGATTGTATTACTGTTGACCTTATCCCAATCAATTTCCTGAGCTTGTAAGGGTAATACCACACAAAGAGCTAAAAAACTCCATCTCAAATTAAACATGGCATTGATATTTAAATTAAAACTAGACTAGGAAAAATTCCCTTTACAATTTTGATCTTGAATCATCATTTCCAGATAACATCTGTTCTTTAGAAAAAAGGAGAAACCCCAACCTGCAGTTCCTCCTTTCAACTTTAGATTACAGTGTTAAAAAAGCTTAGTTCGATTGATGTACAATCATAGAGTTTCCGTTACCCATCTGAGTTCCAAGATGGAAATGAGCATCACCGGTTTGTGTTACCCAGCTGAAATTTCCGTTACCTGTCTGAAGATCAATAGCCATATTGGAATCTCCTAACTGAACTTGATACAACTGGTTGGCATTACCTACCTGCAATCCTACAGCTGTATTATCATCACCAATCTGAGCTGCCAATGCTATATTGCCACTACCTAATTGAGTATGATTAGCACTGTTATCATTACCAGCCTGATATTGGGCAAGTATATTGTTAGCTCCTATCTGAAGACCGTCGGCTTCGTTTCTTCTACCTGTCTGGATCTGGTAGGCCATATTTCCGCTGCCTACCTGAATGGCTGAAGCATCATTTCTTCTTCCATCCTGATATTGGAACACACCGTTAACCACCCCTACTTGTACTGAGGAAACATTATTTCTTCTTCCAAGTTGAGTTTGGTCAGTTGAGTTAAAAAGACCAAGCTGCCAGGTTGAAGCAGTATTTCTATTACCTGTCTGGCTCACATCATTAGAGTTTCCGATACCTATCTGATCTACATCTATTGAGTTTCTGTTTCCATTACTCACTGCTGTATTCATGTTGATGATACCTACCTGATCAATATCCGCAGTATTACGGTTCCCATTCTGTGTTAAAGAATTCATGTTCAAAAGACCTGTCTGGTCTACAGTAGCTACGTTCAGGTTTCCAATTTGGGTAGTCACATCAATATTAGACTGAGCGAAACCGAAGCTCATGGTGATTAGTGTAAACACACCTGTAAGTAAATTTTTCATCTTAGTAAAAATTAATTGGTTAATAGTATAACAAAGGTATACGCTACAAACTAGTGAGAAACCACCATCAGAGTGTAAATTATAAAAGTCATCATTTTTGGTTCCTAAACTCACTGTTTTTGGTATTTACAGAATCACGGATTTCAGTTACGTAGCAATACAGCGTTGGAGTGTTAAGGGTGAATGGTAAATCCGCATTGTGCGTCAATCTTTTATTGTAAACAACAATCCACCATTGGTTAATTAATGTTAAGGCACTTATTTCTTCAGGAATATATTGTTAAATTTGAGCTATGGAAAATTTTGGAAAAGATTTATTAAGGAAAATAAAAAGTGTGGAACTTCCCGGCGAACCAGCCCATGGAGTATTCTCTCCTCCCTATCGTCCCGTTTTTACATATGATGAGGTGCTTGCAAAAAATCCCAAGTTTGCAGCGGTGAATATTGTATTGTATCTGAAAAATAATGAATGGTATTTTCCTTTGATCCAAAGAACGATCAATGAACATGACAGGCACAGCGGGCAGATCTCTTTGCCTGGCGGAAAACGTGAAGAAATGGATCAGGATTTTGCGGAGACTGCCGTTCGTGAAACTTCCGAAGAAATTGGGATTGATAAACATTATGTGAGAATTATCCGGGAAATGTCTCCCATTTATATTCCACCCAGTAATTTTTACGTATATCCTTATATTTCGTATACTAAAAAGAATCCGCTCTTCGTTCTTCAGCAGACTGAAGCTGTGGAAACTATCGAGTTTCCGATCACTTCTTTTTTAAATCTATCAGATACTCCTGAGATTATGGCTCTTCCAAGTGCTGGCGGAAATGAAGTTCCTGTTATCAATTTCAACGGATATATTATCTGGGGTGCTACAGCAATGATATTAAGTGAATTCAGCCAGTTGCTGAAAAAAATGTAACTTTGCATTACCGTGTTTAATTGAAAAATGGCGAAGAAAAATATTTTCACAGATGCATTCGGAACACCTTATTTTTTAAAAAGGTTTGTTATTTTTATTTTAGGAATTGTATCCTATAGAAGGTTCAACGGCTTTAATAAGTTAAAAATAACCGGAACAGAACACCTTGTGGATCTTCCGGATTCCAATGTACTGTTTGTGTCTAACCACCAAACTTATTTTGCAGATGTAGCTGCAATGTATCATGCTTTCTGTGCCGTAAATAATGGATATTTAAATACGATTAAAAATCCGATCTACCTGCTGAATCCAAAGATTGATTTTTATTATGTAGCAGCAGAGGAAACCATGAATAAAGGTATCCTTCCTAAAATCTTCAAGATTGCAGGGGCTGTAACCGTAAAAAGAACCTGGAGATCAGAAGGAAAAAATGTCAACAGGATGGTAGACATGAGCGAAGTAGATAATATCATGAAGGCACTGGACAACGGCTGGGTGGCCACCTTCCCTCAAGGAACAACATCTGCCTTTGCCCAGGGACGAAGAGGTACGGCCAAACTGGTAAAAAACCAGCGCCCTATTGTGATCCCAATCAAAATTAACGGGTTCAGAAGGGCATTTGATAAAAAAGGACTCCGTGTAAAGGTAACCGGTGTAAAGCCTACCATGGAATTCAAGGCTCCGCTGGATATTGATTATGATAATGAAAAAGCACCGGAAATCTTATTGAAGATCATGACTGCCATTGAGCAGACAGAAGACTTCAATGTATTACACAATTATGATGAAGAACTTAAAGCTAAAAAATTAGAACAAAAGGACTCAAATAATTAAAGTAAATTAAAAATTATGAACAGAATAATCGGATTTTTATTCGCAATCATAGTATTAGTTTCATGCAACAGCCAAAAAGTATACTCAGATTTCGATATCAGCTATTCGAAGAGTGGCGGCTATGCTCCTGTATATGAAAATCTGCTTATCAAAGGGAATAACGTGCATTACTCTTTTGAAGGGCAGGGGAAAAAATACAAACAGGATTTTAAAATTTCAAACGAAGATCTGAAGAAACTGGATCAGGTTCTTTCCCAGAATAACTTCAGAAGAATACAGGAAGACCGTAAAAAATTATACGATAATATTTCTACGTCCATCAATATTAAGAAAGGACCTAACGAAGGCAGTAAATCAGATGCCAGTATGATTATTCCCAATTATCAGACAAACTGGAATAACATCCTTGAGGCTTTCCAGCAGATCATTAATAATAATGTTAAAAAACAGTAAATACAATTGAAAACCCACTTCATTGCTATTGGCGGAAGCGCCATGCACAATCTTGCCATTGCATTAAAAGATAAAGGATATCAGGTTACCGGTTCAGATGATGCTATTTTTGAACCATCAAAATCCAGGTTGGAGAAAAAGGGAATATTACCTCAGGAAATGGGTTGGTTCCCGGAAAAAATAACACCGGATATTGATGCTGTAATTCTTGGAATGCATGCCCACCAGGATAACCCTGAGCTGGCAAAGGCAAAAGAATTAGGGTTAAAAATATATTCATATCCGGAATTTTTATACGAACAGTCTAAAAATAAAACAAGAGTGGTTATCGCCGGGTCACACGGAAAAACAACCATTACTTCTATGATCCTGCATGTTCTGAATTTCCATCAGAAAGATGTGGATTTTATGGTAGGCGCTCAGCTGGAAGGTTTCGACTGTATGGTAAAGCTTACCCGGGACAATGATTTTATGGTACTTGAAGGTGACGAATACCTTTCCTCTCCTATTGATCTGCGCTCCAAGTTTTTATTATATCAGCCGAATATCGCTTTAATGAGTGGTATTGCATGGGATCATATCAATGTTTTCAAGACATTTGATGATTACATTGAGCAGTTCAGGAAATTTGTAGCCAGCATTACTCCTGGTGGTGTTCTAGTATACAATGAAGAAGATCCGGAAGTGGTGAAAGTAGTGGAACACGCTGAGAATTATTTCAGAAAAATCCCTTATAAAACTCCGGAATATGAGATCAGCAACGGAAAAGTGTATTTAAAAACGGGAATGGGAGATGTTCCGCTTTCTGTTTTCGGGGCACACAACCTGCTGAATATGGAAGGCGCAAGACACATCTGCCAGCAGCTTGGAATTATGGATGAAGATTTCTATGAAGCAATCATGAGCTTTAAAGGAGCTTCCAAACGTCTTGAAAAGGTAGAAAGAGAAGATAAGGGAACATTATATAAGGATTTTGCCCATGCACCCAGTAAGGTAAAAGCTGCTGTAAAAGCTTTTATAGAACAGTTTAAAAACGAAAAGAAATATGGCTTCCTTGAACTTCACACCTATTCCAGCTTAAATCCTGCCTTTTTAGAGCAGTATGACCATGCTATGGACGGATTGGATGAAGCGGTTGTTTTCTATTCTGAAGATGCATTAAAAATTAAAAGAATGGAGCCTATTTCTCCGGAATTTATTAAAGAAAAGTTCAAAAATGAAAATCTAAAGGTGTTTACCAATGCTGAAGATCTTCATACTTACTGGAACACACTGGATAAAACAAATGGAGTTTATCTGATGATGAGCTCTGGAAATTTTGGCGGACTGGATTTAACGAAATAAATTAAGAAAACAATTGTAATATTCTTTTTTTAAGATCTTATATAAACAAAATTCCTTTCAAAAATATGAAAGGAATTTTTATTTTATTTTACTTTTCTGAAATATCTTGTGGTCACATCTTTCTTACCGTCTCCGTCCCAATCAGTATTATGATCTTCCGTTACCATCTCAGTAGGAGTTATTTTAGTTACAATATATACCTTACCGTGTGTCAGCTGTTTAGTTTTTTCATCATAAGTATATTTTCCGTTTTTATGTATAGCCGGAACACATGTACCATCTTTGCTCTCATAATTCACAACGTTTACTTCAGTTTCATTATACTCAACAGTATTTTGAGATTCACAGCCATTGGGATAAAGCGTTTGTGTTTTATTATCATAGGTAGTATAAAAATCTCCTTTATACTGATTCCAAGTTCCAATAATTAAAGCGGCCTCATCTTTTTTAGGGCTATCATCATCGTTACTACATGATATAATTGCTGAAAGTGCTGTAATAAGCAGAAATAATTTTTTCATGATTAAAGTTTAAAATTGCATGTAAGAGCCGAAGATACTACAATTTTATTTACTTCCCTTGTGTTTGAAATATGAGATTTCTCAGGATTTTCTCGGTAGAAAGCTCACTGTAATCGTGGATAGACTGCCCAACCCAAATCCCTACAAAATCCGCATTCTGTTTAGATTTTGCTGCTTTACGTAAAGCGTTTGTCAGTTTATTCTGATAAGGATAGGGTAAAATATATTCAGAATTTTCAACAGCTTCAATAAATTTATTCTTAACCCCTCTGGCATATCTTCCTGAAAAGCTTTTCGTCAACATAATCTCATCTTCTCTTACCTTTTTGAGTCTTTCTTTTTCAAAAGGCTGCAAAGCACTTTCCTGAGAAGCCAACAGAAGATTTCCTACCTGGAATCCCTGTGCTCCCAAATCTTTTGCCGCCTGCAGGGTTTTACCATTATAAATTCCACCCGCATAGATCAATGGAATCTTCACATGATCATAAATCTGCGATAATAATGATAAACCTCCGATCTGTAGAATATGATCCGGATCAAAAGTTCCTCTGTGTCCCCCCGCCTCTGTTCCCTGCACACAGATCATATCAATTCCTGATTTTTCCAGAATCTGGGCTTCATTTACAGAAGTACAGGTACCAATTAAGGTTATCCCATTCCCTTTTAGTTTCTGAATACTGTGATCATCCAGGTTTCCGAAAGTAAAGCTCACAATTTCACAGTTTTCTTCTATAACTGTATCTACCAGGTCATGATAAGACCTCACCTTAAGATCTTCCAGGTCAGGAAGGCTTATTGGAATGTCATTATCTTTTGCCAGCTGTTCTAAAAACTGTCTGGTCTTGAAAAATTTATCTTTTAAATCATCTGTTATTGCAGGAATATGATGAACAAAGATATTGGCTGCAAAAGGCTTATCCGTTAGGTTTTTTGTCTCTCTAATCAGTTTAATGGATTCGTCTGCTGAAAGATCAGCCAATGCCAAAGAACCCAGACAGCCCGCACGTGCTGCTGCGGCAACCATCTGTACAGTACTCACTCCAAACATTGGAGCCTGAATTACAGGATATTGTACTCCTAATCTTTTACTGATTGTATCCGGCCAAAACATAAGAAAGTATTTTAATTAAAAAGGTACAAAAAATAAGAATGCCTCAATTTCAATAGGATATGATATTCCTCAGTCTGTAAAAAACAGAAATCCCACAGATTCCACGAATTTGACAGGTCAGAAAACCTGCGTTATCTATGGAATCTGCGGGAGATATAATTTTAAATAAACTAAATATCCGCTACAGATTTAAGCATTTTTTGTTCCCACTCAGGATCTTTCGGATCAAAGAACAGTCTTTTTCCTGTATCTAAAGAACGAACAATATTCATTTCATCTTCTGTCAGTTGAAAATCAAATACATTAAAGTTTTCTTCAATCCTTGATGGTGTTACAGACTTTGGAATCACAACAAAACCTTCCTGCAGATGCCATCTCAGAATGACCTGGGCTACTGTTTTTCCATATTTTTCAGCAACTGCTTTCAGGTCAGCATTGTTTAAAAGGTTGGCATTTCCGTTTCCAAGCGGGCTCCAGGGCTGTGTTACAATATTATTTTCTCTGTCATAAACCTGTAATTCTTTTTGTTGGAAAACCGGATGCAGCTCAATCTGGTTAATTACCGGAAGTATCGTTGAGTTTGCTTTGAGTTCTTCAAGCTTTTCAACAGTAAAATTACAAACTCCGATCGCTTTAATTTTTCCTTCCTGATATAGCTCTTCCAAAGCCTTCCATGTTCCCAAGAAATCACCATATGGCCAGTGGATGAGGTACATATCCAGATAATCCATCTGCAACCTGCTCAGCGTTCTCTGAAATGCACTTTTTGCTTTTTCATACCCATGATCCTGAACCCAGACTTTAGAAGTGATAAACAGCTTATCTCTGTCTATACCACTGTTTTTCACTGCATCTCCCACCGCAGTCTCATTTTGATAAATAGCAGCTGTATCAATCATTCTGTATCCTGTCTGAATAGCTTTTATCACAGCATTTTCACATTCTTTCAGATCATCCATCTGCCATACTCCAAAGCCTAGAGCAGGAATATCAACTCCGTTATTTAAAGTCACTACAGGTTGCCCTGTATAAGTTTTCTTTTGCATAAGTCTTTATTTTAATGATTAATATAAAGTGATTAAACAAATTTGCAATAAAAAAACGGAACTATGGCTTACCAATTTCACTGTTTTGTGTTAAAAAAGCTTATTTAATGAAATGTTTGCTGCTATGGTGGATCGCAAAAAGAATATTTTTTTATAGGAGGCGGCATGTTTAAGACGCAAAGATTTTCTCTGCGATAAAATTGAATGCCATTTATTGTTATCCACTAAAACATCAGTAAACTTGTGCATGCATAGCTTTCTGTGCCTGAAATCCTTATTTTTGTTAAAATGATAATTCTCAAATTTTATATGAGCTTGCAGATTGAACAGTATACTTTTAATAAAATTACCAAAGATTCAGAGATACCTTATGAATTATTATTGTTAGCTGATGAAACCAAAGAAGCTATTGATCACTACATTTTCAATTGTGATATCTATCTGTTACAAGACGGAACTGAAAATATTGCCGTTATGGCTTTATATAAAAACAGTGATACAGAACTGGAAATTAAAAATATCGCAGTTATTGAAAGCTACAGAAGCAAAGGAATAGGTAGTATTTTGATTGATAAGGCCAAAGAAATTGCTCTTGACAATCATTATAAAGTTCTGAGTGTCGGAACTTCAGATACAGGTTTTCAGCAGATCAGGTTTTATGAGAAAAACGGTTTCATGAAAACGGGAATACGCAAAGATTTCTTTATCGAAAATTACCCATCCCCGATTTATGAAAACGGTTTACAGATGCGGGACATGGTTTTACTTACCCATCATCTTACGGAATAATCCTTTAATGTGGTCTATTTCCGTTTGATAGTTGGTTTTTTTTCTACAACCGAAATATAAAGTATTCTCTAACTTTTTCTTTCCTTCCCAGATGAGTTTAATTTCACCACTTCCTATCTCATTCTTACATAAGAAATCCGGAACAACAGCTAGTCCGGTTCCTCCTTTCAGGCAACGGATAATTGAGTTTAAGTTGGGAACAATATAATTGGGGCGGAAATTCGGTTTGTGGCCAAAATTTAAAGTCCAATATTGGAAAAGATGTTCCATATCTCCGGTGGTTCCGTACCATTTTTCATTCTTCAGCCACGCTTCGATCTGTTCTGCATCCTTTGTTTTTAAAACCTTTTTGAAAGCATCTGTATCTACATCTTTTCCTCCAACCAGAATAATCTGCTCTGAAGAAAAAGCTTCATGTTCTATGTTGGGTGAAGATCCTTTTTTGGGCGTGATGATAAGATCCAGTATCCCTTTATCCAGCTGATCCAGCATTTCAGGATACTCGCCAAAGCTGATAATCAGATTGAATGGCAATGATGAGACATATTGCTCCAATGTGGTCTGAAAAGTTTCAAAACACATTCCCACACTGATGGTTGGGGTATGTTTTTCGGTTGATTTTTGAAAATTTTTCTCTACATCCTCAAGCCTGGTAAGAGGTTCAGCAACTGCATTAAATAATACTTTTCCTCTTTCTGTAGGAATCATTTTCCTACCGGTTCTGTCAAACAGTTTATATCCGACATATGCTTCCAATGAGCTTAAATGTAAGCTTACTCCGGGTTGCGAAATGAATAAGGCATCAGCTGCGCCTGTCAATGTCCCGGTTTTATAGATCGCCTTAAAAGTACGATACCATTCTAAATTAACCATGACCTATTTATTAATATTATAATACAAAATTAATAAATAATTATAATATTGATACATAATCATTTCTTAAAAAGGATGCATAATAATCCGGAATCCCACTTTCTTCGATCTGGCGGGCAGTTTCTTCAAGCGGATAGCTTAACTGTATAATTTCGGGAATGATATTTTTATCATCTAAAGTAAGTACCAGATAAGATGCCAATCTGTTTTCTTCTTTGGAACGGCCTACAGAACCACAATTAACAGCCCATTTATCCTTATCAAACTGTTTTGTAAATGATAAATGAGTGTGTCCCATAACGATTATATCTGATTGGGAATTTTCCAGCATATTCATGAAAACCTCATCATTTTCTGATTCAAATAAATAAGTATCATTGCTTTCCGGAGTGGAATGTACTAACTGGATCTTCCAATGCTTGTTCCCTGTTTTATAGTCTAATTTCAAATAAAAAGGTAGTTCAGAAAGAAACTTCTTGTTGCTACCTTTAATATATTTCTTTGAATGCTCAATGGCAACAGATCTTGCTTCCGTTTCTTCTTCAGAATGCCTGGATAAAGGAAATACCGGCAGATCAAAAGCAATTCTTTCATCATGGTTCCCCATCAGACAAGGAATATTCAAAGTCTTTATCCTTTCTATCACTTCATTTCCCCAAGGGGCAAAATCCACAAGATCTCCGAGACAGAATTTCTGATGAATTCCTCTCTGCTCAATATCCTTCAACACTACTTCCAAGGCCGGAAGATTTCCGTGTATATCACTGAAAACCGCTATCTGTATCATTCTCTGTCAATTTGTAATCAAATTTACAAGACGTAAGAGAATTAGAAATAAGAGATGATATGACATTTTACCATGAAAAGGTGAATTTCTACAGAATAAAGTCAATCGTCAATTTTGCTTCCCAATTGAATGGTGGATCATTACAAACTAAAGATAGACAAACCGTGAGAATTTACTATTCATCATTCATATAAATTCAACTATAAATATTATAATACATTACTATAATTTATATTATTTTCATTATACAACCTTCCACAGTAACTTTGCAGAGTAAAATTTAAACAATCATAAAAAAATGAAAAAAGTACTCATCATCAACGGAGGACAAAACTTCGGGCATTCCGGAGGAAAATATAATCAGACAATCGCAGAAAATACATTAGCCGTTCTTAAAGAATTTGATAATGTGGAAGTAAAAATCACCAATGTAAGTGAAAATTATGACAAGCATGAAGAAGTTGAAAAATTTGTTTGGGCAGATTATATCATTTACCACACCCCAATCTGGTGGTTCCAGCTCCCGAACGGATTAAAAAAATATATTGATGAAGTATTCACAGCGGGCCATGCAAAAGGGATCTACATGAGTGACGGCAGAAATGCTGCTAACCCTGAGATCAACTATGGTACGGGCGGAATGCTTGGCGGAAGAAAATATATGCTGACAACAAGCTGGAATGCTCCTACTACAGCTTTTACGCTTCCAGGAGAATTCTTTGATGAGAAAAGTGTAGATGAAGGACCTTTATTTGGCTTCCACAGAATGAATGCTTTTGTATCATTAGAAAAGATGGAAAGTTTCCACTTCCATGATGTGGAAAAGAATGCCAACATAGAGCGCGATATGAAGCTTTACAGAGAACACGTGAAAAATGTATTTGAAAAAGAATTAAAACCGGAATTTGTATAATGAAAATTCACCTTACCGCAGTTATTAAAGCCAAAGAAGAGCACCGCTCAGAAGTATTGGAAGTTCTTCGGAATATGGTAAAAGAAACAAGAAAAGAAGAAGCATGCGAACTGTATAATCTTCACCAGGGAATTGAAGACACAAACCATTTTGTATTCTACGAAATCTGGAAAAGCGAAAAAGGGTTAGCACAGCATAATGAGCAGCCTTACATTAAAGCTTTCGGAGCTATAATTGATGAAAAGCTTCAGGAAACACCACAGATTTATACCACCAATCTTATTTAACAATGAAAAAACTAACGCTTTTATTTCTGAGCATTTTCACGATAGGATATATTCAGGCTCAACACCAAAAATCAACAGGTATGAAAAAGAAAATATTATTCGTTGTAACCAGCCATAACAAAAAAGGCAGTACCGGAGAAGATACAGGATATTATTTGGGAGAAGTTTCCCATCCATGGGAAGTCCTTCACAAGGCAGGATATGAAATTGACTTTGTAAGCCCGAAAGGCGGAACTCCACCGGTAGACGGGTTCGATCTAAAGGATCCTGTAAACAAAGAGTTCTGGGAAAACACAGAATATAAGAACAAGATTGACAATTCTTTAACTCCATCACAGGTAAATCCAAAAGAGTACTCAACAATCTTTTATGCAGGTGGCCACGGGGCTATGTGGGACTTTGCTGACAATAAACAGCTGGCAGATATTGCTTCCAAAATTTATGGAAACGGAGGAATTGTAGCAGGAGTATGCCATGGCCCAGCAGGTTTGGTTAATATCAGGCTGGATAACGGAAAATATCTTGTAGATGGGAAGAAAATCAATGCTTTTACCAACGAAGAGGAATCTGCCGTAAAATTAACAGATGTTGTTCCTTTTTTATTGGAAAATAAATTGAAAGAAAGAGGGGCAAAATTTGAAAAATCAGGACTTTGGCAGAATCACGTGGTAACAGATCAAAGAGTGATTACTGGACAGAATCCACAATCTGCCAAGAGTGTAGGAGAAGCAATTTTAAAAGAATTAAATAACAGATAAGTTTTTACCACAAAGTCACAAAAGGTCTTATGCACTTAAGTAAACAGAAGTTATGATAAAGGCTTTTGAGAAGAACACCTGAATTTGAAAATCCCTGCTTTTTCATCAGATGTGGTAAAAATAAGAGATTTTTTGATGGGTGGTTTACCAAGTGTACTACAATACTTTTATGACTTTCAAGATTAAATACACAATAACAAATTTTAAAAAGAAGAAAAATGGAATATAGAAAATTAGGGAATACGGAGCTGGAGCTGTCAACGATTACACATGGAGCTTTTGCTATCGGTGGAAATATGTGGGGCGGTAATGAAAAACAGGATTCTATTAATTCTATTCACGCCTCACTGGATCACGGAGTAACTTCTATTGATACTGCACCTTTCTACGGTTTCGGATTAAGTGAAGAAATGATTGGTGAAGCCATTAAAGGAAAAGACCGTTCAAAAATCCAATTATTAACGAAATTCGGTTTGGTATGGGATGGAAGCAATAATGGAAAAGGAGAATTTTTCTTCGATGCTGAAGATGATGGTAAAGTAATTCCTGTTTATAAATTTGCTTCTAAAGAAAACATTATCAAAGAGGTTGAAGAAAGCTTACAAAGACTGGATACAGACTACATTGACCTTTTACAGCTTCACTGGCCAGACAACACTACAGCTATCTGTGAAACAATGGAGGCTATGGAATTATTAATCCAACAGGGAAAAATTCGTGCTGCAGGAGTAAGCAATTATAGTATTGAACAAATGGAAGAAGCTAACAGAACTTTGAAACTAGCCAGCAACCAGGTTTCTTACAGTATGCTGAACCGCACTATTGAAAACGATCTTGTACCCTATTCTTTGGAGAACAATTCAGGACTCATTGTATACAGCCCAATGGAAAGAGGTCTTTTAACAGGCAAATATTTCAAGGATAATAAATTAAAAGACAATGACCACAGAAACGGTTATTTCTCTCAGTTTGATTTAAATAAAGTAAAAGCCTTCTTAGAAAAAATTGAACCTATTGCTCAGGAAAAAGGAGCCAGCCTTTCACAATTGGTATTAAGATGGACTACTCTACAACCGGCAATTACAGTAGTATTGGCAGGAGCCAGAAACGCAGAGCAGGCGATTGATAATGCAAAAGCAATGAACATCAATCTTTCTCAGGAAGAGCTATCTTTCATCAACACTGCTTTAAGCGATATTTAATATTTTTTTTTAATTATTATGATTCTGAATAATAAAGTGATGAAGCTTTTTCCGTACCCAAACTTAATCACTAACCATTAAGATTTTATTTTAGAATTAATACCCACGGAACTTTTACTTTGCTATTCATAATTATAAAAGAGCTCTTCAGTATTGAAAAGCTCTTTTATAATTGCTAAACAGAATTGATTTCTCTTTCTTCCTTACTTATCTATCGGCATATGTGTACTGATTGCAATTCTGTTCCATGCGTTAATGGTAATAATTGCCATAATGATCTGGGAAATCTGAGCCTCATCAAAGAATGTTTTAGCTTTTTGATATGTTTCATCAGTTAGCCCTTTTTGGCTGATTAAAGTGATCTCTTCAGTCATCGCCAAAAGTACCTGTTCTTCTTCTGTAAAAAAATCCTTAGCTTCTGTCCATCCATCCAGAATAAAAATCCTTTGAGCTGTTTCTCCATATTTAAGGGCATCTTTAGTATGCATATCAAGACAGAAAGCACATTTATTGATCTGGGAAGCCCTTATTTTAATTAATTCCTTTTGAATGTGGGTTAAAGAAGTATTCTGTAAATATCCTTCCAACCCCAGCATTGCCTTGTAAGCAGCGGCGTCCGTAGTAGCCATGTTAAATCTTGCACTCATTATATTTATTTTTTGGTTAATTGATCTATACTAAAAGAATATCGTTGCTGAACAGCCAATAGAAGGGCTCCAGCACTTGCCACCCAAACTGAATAATTAAGGGGAGCCTTAGGACCTGATGCAATTGTCATTGATACTGCAAAAATCAATAATAAAACACTGCTTCCATAGGCTGAAATTCTTGTCTTAAAGCCTGCAATCAGCATGAGTGGAAATACAATTTCTAAAAATGTGGCTGCATACGCTGAAAAAGCACTCAAAGCTTCAGGAAAAACAGAAGTTAATGATCTGGTATATTCTTCAAAGCTTTTCATATTTCCCCATGAAGAATTCTCTGGGCTCCACCACCCGAATCGGTCGGCAACTGCAGAAAGCATTGTTACAGCAAGAGCAAGTCTTAAAAATAACTGTGGAAATTGATATTGTGTATCTGTCATTGCATTCGCTTTTAATTACATGACAAATTTCCGATATCTGTTCCGTAAAAAACTTAAACTGGTTTAAGAACGTAATTTTGCTTTGATTTCGCTCAAATATTCCGGGGTAAAACCAAGAAATGAAGCAATAAGATATTGGGGAATTCTCTGTATAAACCAAGGATATAATGTACTGAAATGAACATACAGCTCTTCCCGTGAATATTCAGTCAGATAACGAAGTTTTCTTTCGGAAGCCGCATAGGCTCTCTGATAAATAATCCTGAAATATTTTTCCATCACAGGATGTTTTTCCAATAATAATTCCTGGCTTTTAAAATCAATAACAATGATGGTAGACTTTTCCACAGACTGAATATTGAAATCTGTTTTCAACTGTCTCTCATAGGCAAATGTATCCGTAATCCACCAGTTCTCAATGGCGAACTGAGTGGTATGTTCCACTCCTTTTTCATTTATAAAATACTTTCTCAGGCAGCCTTCCACTACAAAGTACATATGTCTGCAAACCTCACCTTCAAGCATCAGGCTTTGCTTCTTCTTCACTTTCAGTACTTCAAAGAATGAAAAAATTGAAATATATTCTTCATCCGTTACCGTAATGAATTTATTTAAATGTACCTTGAAATTATCCATCTTTTAGAATTGAATACTCAAACTTAACTTTATTTTTTTAGTTTTACAATCTCAAAAACATTAAATTATGGAAGTCGTTGCCAAAATTCTTATCGCCATTGTTGCATTGGAACATCTTTATATTCTTTGGATGGAAATGTTTGCATGGGAAACCAAAGGGAAAGAAGTCTTCAAAGCTGCTCTGCCTGCAGAGATGTTCAAACCTACAAAAGGATTGGCCGCCAATCAGGGGCTATACAATGGCTTTCTGTCTGCCGGACTCATCTGGTCTTTTCTTATTAAAGATCCACAATGGCAGGATAATGTAGCTTTATTCTTTTTAGGATGTGTAGCTGTGGCTGGTATTTACGGGGCTATTTCTTCTACTAAGAAGATATTTTTTGTCCAGGCATTGCCTGCAATATTAGCGATCCTTGCTGTTTTACTACAATAAAATGCCAGAACACTAGGATCTACTTGTGTATTCATGGAAATATTTGTGGATGATTACTGAAAATCCGTTGGTGTGCAAAGCTGAAACCTTCTTTTGGCATCAGCATATTCCACGAAATAAAATTCCCACAGATCACTCAGATTACGCAGATTTTTCATCTGGGAAATTTGCAGATCTGTAGGAAATGATTTTTACTTTTACAATATATTATCCCATTGAAGCTTTAATCTTCTCCCTGTGGAGTAATCCCCAGTTCACCAGCGTTTCTGTTACCGGAAATACAGATTTTCCGTATTCTGTAACCGCATAAGTTACTGTAATAGGTTTTGTATCCTGAATCGTTCTTGTAATCAGAAGGTTTGTCTCCAATTCTTTCAGTTCTTTACTCAGCATTTTAGCTGAGATCCCACCAATCCCGCGTTCCAGCTTTTTAAAATGAATCTGCTGATCTGTTCTGTTCGTAAGGTATCGTAGAATCATTAGCTTCCATTTTCCACCCAACACATCCAGGCTGTCACGCATTGCAAATAATTCTTCGGTGCAGGTTGCTTCCCTTTCCGTTCCGTTTTCTTTAATTTTTGCCATAATAGTTTCATCAGGGTAACTAGTTACCAATTGTTAACTAGTAGCAAATATAAACTATTCCCGTTTTACATTTGTACAGCCCAATTAACAATGAAATAAATATTCACCTATGAAAGCTGTTATTTTAAACAAAGATTTTAACCTTGAAGATGGGTTTACAGAAAGACCTCAACCTAAAAATCATGAAGTATTAATCCAGATAAAAGCAATCGGCTTTAACCCCATCGATTACCAGATGCTGGAAAATGAACTGGAAAGAAAATTAATGAGTTCCCCCATATTAGGGCGGGAATTATCAGGAATTGTTGTAGGAAAAGGAACTGATGTAACTCAGTTTAACATTGGGGATGAAGTATTCTGTGGCAGCGGCTCTATGGGAAGCAATGGAACCTATGCCGAATATATTTCAGTTCCGGAAGCGATTGTTGCACTCAAACCAAAAAATATTTCCTTTGAACAGGCTGCTTCTGTTCCATCCGCAGGATTAACTTCTCTGCAAATTTTTAAAAGACTGAAATTACAGCCGGAACAAACTATTTTTATCACTGGAGCTGCCGGCGGAGTAGGCTCTTTTTTGATTAAGATTTTATTGGCTCATCATATTGAAAACTTTGTTATTACCGTTGGCAGTGAAGAAAATAAACAGATGTTTCTCACTCTCGGTTTGAAAGAATATCAGATTATCAATTATAAAGAAGAACATCTTGTAGAAAATATTTTAAAAGCCAATCATCAGAAACCTTTTGATATTGGAATTGATTTGGTTGGCAATTATATGGCCGAAGTAACTGCTGAAGTATTAAAGATCAATGGAACTTATGTAGATGTTACCGCTCTTGTTACCAAAGAAGCCCATGAACTTCTCTTCAACAAAGGAACTCTGATTATGAATATTTCCAATTATGCCTACAGCATGATTAAACAGTATGATTATTACAAAAACAGTCTGGAAGAAATTGCAGAATTGATCGAAAGCGGCTCCATCCCTCCATCCCAGCATAAAATAATAGGTGATCTTTCTTTAGAAACTGTCCTTAAAGCCCACTCCATTCTTAAAAACAATCAGACCCAATGTCATAAACTCATCATGAAAAACTCATAAACCTATGAAGAAAATACCAAGACGTATTGTAACCGGAATCAAAGACGGAAAATCCATTATTATTGAAGATCAGCAGGTTGAAAATACGGTAGAACACTTTCCGGGGCTTATTATTTCAGACATCTGGAATACTCAAAATTCTCCGGCAAGCCTTGATTTTGAAACCAAAATTCCCAATACAGGTTTTCCACAAACTCCTAAAAACGGAACCTATTTCAGATATGTAGTAGTTCCTCCTGATCAGGACTTAGGAATTGAATTTAAAAAAGGAGGAACTCATCCGATGATGCATCAGACTTCAACATTAGATTACATCATTATTCTTTCCGGTGAACTTTATCTGATTATGGAAGAAGGTGAAACACTTCTGAAAGCAGGGGATATTGTGATCCAAAGAGGAACCAATCACGCTTGGAGCAACCGTTCTGATGAGCCTTGTATCCAATTAGCCGTTTTAATAGATGCGAAAGATTAATTTTTTTCACAAACTGCATAGATAAAACATCTGTTCAATCTGCGGGAGCTATATTTTTGTTGGAAATCGCAAAAACGTAAAAATCTTAAATAATCTTCAGTTTTTTTAAGGTGCAAAAAACTGAAGATTTTCGGCATTATTATTTGCACCAACACTATACAATTTTATCGCAGATAAAATCCTTGCACCTTACATACAAGAAAAATTGCGTCTTAGGATTTCCCAACCTACTGCAAAGCCGAAATCTCCAAGAATTTCTGCTTCATTTTTTCAGGAGTAAGCAATCCTTCCTGATAATACACTAAATTCTGATTCTTATCCAGGAAAATCCACAATGGATAAACCGGCTGTTCCTTATTTTTTGATAACGCCAGGGCCAGTTCATGAACACCGGAACTTCCATTGGATAAATATTCAAACTCTTTCCCTTGGAAACGGATTTTCTCCCTGGTTTTTTCAGCCTCAAAATTAATCAGGTAAAAATGCGCATTCATTATTTCCACCAGATCTTTATCCTTATTCAAACGGAAAGATTCTATTTTACAGACTGCACACCAATCCGTATAAATATGAATCACCATAGGTTTTGGAGATTCTTTTTGCAGACGCTCCACTTCAGAAAAAGTCCCTGTCTTCATCTGGGACAGACAAAGACAGGGCACAAACATTAAAAATAAAGCAAAAATTCTCATTTCAGTGTATATTTCACCCCCAGAAACCCTCTGATACGCTGCATTGGAGCATAACCATATGCTGTATCGAAAGTATAGTGGTTGGGATTACTGATGGGGTCATCAGCATATTTATCAAACGGGTCAAAAGGTCTCATCAGAGGGTCTTTAGGAGTAAAGTTGAATAAATTTTTCACCCCGCAATACACTTCAAATCCGGATTTGAAGCTCTTCGATATCTGAATATTTGCCAAAGAATAGAATGGTGAATATTCAGGACGGTAGTCATTTGGTAAAACAGGAAGCCTCATAGGTCCGTAAAACTGTCCGGTAAAATCTATCGTCAGGTTACTCGGAAATTTATAGGTCAGAGTATACGTTCCACTCCATTTTGGGGCATGAAGCTGCTGTGTCTTTTGATTTTCATCATCATATTTCTGATAGACATCAAGATAAGTTACTCCTAAATTAACGCTTAAGGGGAATGAAAAACTGAAATCCACATTCAGTGAAGCACCTCTCGAAATTCCATATCCGTGAAGATTGTCATAGATTATTTTATTCGGATCAGAATCAAAATCTCCCACAATCTTATTACTGAAATAGGTATAAAATGCAGAAGCATCAAGATTCACCATACGGTTACCTACAGGAATTTTCCAGATATAATTTATATTTCCGTTTACGGATCTTTCAGGCAGAAGATCAGCTTTCACAATAACTTCTCTGGAACCTGTCAATGCTGCGTGATCCTCTGTAAACAGGTTCACCACCCGGAACCCTGTTCCAAAATTAAATCTTAAAGTATGATATGGGTTGGGTGAAAATTTCCATGCAAATCTTGGAGAATGAACAGAATGGTGAATCTTGTCATAATCATAACGGTACCCTAATAACAAAGTGTTCGCATCGTTAATCTCCCATTGATCCTGAACAAACGCTCCCCAGATCGGAGACTTCATCGGAGCATTGGTTATCCCATCAGAAGCTAATGTTCCCGGAGTATTGTCATCGTAAAAAGTTCTTTTAAAAGTTATTCCGGCTGTTATATCATGCTTCCCGAAACTTCTGTCCCAGTATGTTTGCACAAAAGCCACTTTCTGAAGTGCATTGAACGGATTAGCTCCGTAAAAAGAATTCTGGTCATGATAGTTATAGGAAAACTGAGTCACAATATGTTCTTTCATAGGCCATTCATACAGCCCGAAAACTTCAGCCCTGTTGGTATAAATACTTTCACCATACACCTCATCGCTTCCACGGAAAGATTTGTTCCATTGCATTTCACCTCCAAAGCGGTCTTCATACAGGTATCTTAGAGCAAAACTTGCCTGCCTGTTTTCTTTCCTTTTAAAATTCCATTTGTTAAAAATAGAAATCCTGTCCTGTAGAGTAGAGTCTGTAAAATTATCTTTGTTCTGATCTATCTTTTCCTGGAAACTGAAATAATTCAAACTTAGTAATGAAGCAGCATTCTTTCCTATATTAAATTTCGTGGAAAAATCCAGATTATTCTCAGCCCATGTACTTGTCATCATATCTACGCTCAGTTTAGGAGCTGTTAAAGCATTTTTGGTGATAATATTAATAACACCACCCATCGCTTCAGAACCATAAATAGAAGAAGCCGGGCCTTTTACCACTTCTATTCTATCCACCAGGCTGTTAGGAATCCCACTCAATCCGTATACTGTAGAAAGTGAACTCACGATAGGCATTCCGTCAATCAAAATCATTGTGTATGGTCCTTCCAGACCATTAATATGAATATCTCCTGTGTTACATACCGAGCAGTTCAACTGTGGCTTCACTCCATTTACCATACTAATGGCTTCAAAAATACTTGGAGTAGGATTTTTCTGGAAAAATTTCTGGCTGTAAATCTCAACCGCCACAGGACTCTTAGACCTGCTCATCGGTTTTATGGTTCCGGTAACCACCACATCCTCAATATTACTTGTCTTAAACTCCTTTTTTGAAACTTTTACAGAATCTGTTTTATTATAGTGAGATAAACTTAAACTGTCCGTCTCCTGGGCAAAACAATAGGAGGATAAAAAAGTAATAGAAAATAATATTCGCTTCATGAAATTAAAATTGTTAGACAAATCTAACAATTATTTTTCAAATACAAAACTTCACTGTAAATTTTCGATTGAGCCAATTCATGAAAAATGATTAAATTTGAGAAACTACATATGAAAGTAAAATGAGATATCATCTAGCGGGAAATATCCCACAAAAAAGGCATACAGTCTTTAAATCTCCGGAAGATAAATTTTACTATGAACAGCTTTTCGGAACCGAAGGTTTTCATGGGATCTCTTCTCTATTGTACCATATTCACCGTCCTACACAGATCAAGTCTATCGGGGAACCGAAAGATGTGACCCCAAAAATTGCGGTGGAGAAAAATATTACGCCCAGAATGTTCAAAGGAATGAATGTAACACCTGAGGACGATTTCTTAGACAGCCGCAAGATCCTTCTGATGAACAACGACCTGAAAATGGGATTGTCAAAGCCAAGAAAATCGATGGATTATTTCTACAAAAATGCAGAATGTGATGAGCTTTTATTCGTATATGAAGGCAAAGGGATTCTGAAAACATTTGTGGGAGATCTTGAATTTGTAACCGGCGATTATCTTATTATTCCTAGAGGAACTATTTATCAGGTAGAATTACAGACTGAAAATACGGTTTTCTTTGTGCTGGAAAGCCACTCTCCTATTTACACCCCTAAAAGATACAGAAATGAATTCGGGCAGCTGCTGGAACATTCCCCATTCTGCGAAAGAGATATTATTGCTCCTACTTTCAAAGAGCCTAAAGATGAAAAAGGAGAATTCTTAATCAAAGTAAAAAAAGAAAACCAGATCACCGACTTTGTTTATGCAACGCATCCTTTTGATGTTGTGGGCTGGGACGGTTATTTCTATCCTTATAAATTTAACATCAAAAATTTTGAACCCATTACAGGAAGAATTCACCAACCGCCGCCGGTTCACCAGAATTTTGAGGCCCATAACTTTGTAGTATGTTCATTCTGTGCAAGAATGTACGACTACCACCCGATGGCAATTCCTGCACCTTATAATCACTCCAACATTGACTCTGATGAGGTATTGTTCTACACAGAAGGTGACTTCATGAGCCGTAATCATATCGATCTTATGGATTTTACCCTTCACCCAGGTGGAATTGTGCATGGACCTCATCCGGGAGCTATGGAAAGAAGCATCGGTAAAAAATTCACTGAAGAATATGCTGTAATGGTAGACCCTTTCCGTCCGTTAAAAATTACAGAAGAAGCTTTAAAAGTGGAAGACCCGTCCTATAAAACTTCATGGCTGGAAGAAAATTCGTAGAAAATAAAGCTATTCTCAAAAAAGAATACTTAAATTTTGAAAATCGAATGTTTTTTATAAAGTTCACTTGCACAGTATTTTTGGGAACTTATTTAAGTAAACTGAAGTCTTTACAACAAAAGCTTCTGTCTAAAAAATAAAACAGATTCATTTAATACTCAAAGGGCTTGCACAGCTTTATACAAAACTATTACTGAATACATACAAAAGACGCTTTAAATCCTTTATTTAAAGCGTCTTTTTTCGTAGATTTGTAAGGTATGGTTAACATATGTGACCATCATTATTTTTCATGACGCATCCTAAGTAATGGTGGTTTAATAAAAATCAATATTACATGTTAGAAAGAATCAGATTAGAAAGCCTACACGAAAAGGTAACTACAGCTGAAAACGCTGTAAAAATAATTAAAGATGGCATGACCATAGGGTCAAGCGGCTTTACAAAAGCAGGTGACAGCAAAGCTATTTTGCCGGCACTGGCAGAAAGAGGAAAAACAGAAAACCTTAAAGTCACTTTAATGACCGGAGCTTCCCTGGGACACGGCACAGACGGAAAACTGGCAGAAGCGAATGTCTTAAAGAAAAGAATGCCTTTTCAGGTAGATCCTACTTTAAGGAACAAAATCAATAAAGGTGAAATTCTCTTCATCGATCAGCATTTAAGCGAAAGTGCAGAACTTCTTCACACCAAAAACCTTCAGAGCATTGATGTAGCCATTATTGAAGCAGCCTATATCGAAAGAGACGGAAGCATTGTTCCAACCACTTCAGTAGGAAATTCAGTAACCTTTGCTGCTTTGGCTAAAAAAATAATCATTGAAATTAATACGGAAGTACCTGAAGAAGTCTACGGTATCCACGATATCTATCAGGCTGAAGACTACCCTTACAGAAATGTTATCCCTATTGTAGCTCCATGGAATAAAATCGGAAGAAAAAGTATTCCTGTAGATCCCAATAAAATTGAAGCTATTGTTTTCACCAATCTTAAAGACAGCCCTGCAGATATTGCAGAACCTGATGAGAAAACAACAGCCATTGCGAAACACCTTCTTGCCTTCTTTGAAAACGAAGTTCAGTTGGGACGCCTTACAGACAGACTGCTTCCTCTTCAGGCAGGAATCGGGAAAGTGGCCAATGCTGTTCTTACAGGATTCAAGGATAGTAATTTCTATGATTTAACAATGTTTTCCGAAGTACTTCAGGACAGCACTTTTGACCTGATAGACTCTGGTAAATTAAGTTTTGCATCCGCATCTTCCATTACTGTTTCCCAGGAATGTTATGAAAGAGTGTTAGGAAACCTTTCAAAATATAAAGACAAATTTGTTTTAAGACCCCAGAATATTTCCAATACACCAGGGCTTATCAGGAGATTGGGAGTAATAGCGATCAATACCGCCATTGAATTTGACATCTATGGAAATGTAAACTCTACTCATATTGGCGGAACAAAAATCATGAACGGTATAGGAGGTTCCGGAGACTTTGCAAGAAACGCTTACTTAAGTATTTTTGTCACCCAGGCAGCTTCCAAAGGAAATAATATTTCACACGTGCTGCCAATGGTTTCACACACAGACCATACGGAACATGATGTTGATATTTTGGTAACTGACGTAGGATTAGCTGATTTAAGGGGGCTGGCACCAAGAGAAAGAGCCCAGAAGATCATTGATAACTGTGTTCACCCGGATTACAGAGAAGAATTAAAGTCTTATTTTGACAGAGCCTGTGAACGTGGCGGGCATACCCCTCACTTGCTGGAAGAGGCATTCAGCTGGCACTTGCGTTTCTCCGAAACCGGAAGTATGAAGCAGAAAGCAGAGCTAGAGGTTTCGAATTAGAATTTACTCTTTAGAAAAATTATAAAAGGATCAGATGTTATGCATTTGATCCTTTATTTTTATTAAATTTAAATAATTCATTACTATGATAAAAGTCTTTTAATATCCTTTACAATATTTGAAATAGTTAGAGATATTAAAGTTATCTTTGAGATAGGTTAGGCATTTATGAAATAAAAATTAGTCAGGAATTTTATAATAAATAAGATAAAATATGAATAATTACATCAGCGCAGAAGAAGCGATATATACCATAAAAAGCGGCAACCGTGTATTTTTCCACGGCAGCGCATGTACTCCCAATTACCTGATTGATGAAATGGCAAGACAGTCTCACAGATTGAATAATGTAGAAATGGTTTCCATTACCCAACAGGGAAATATAGAAATTGCCAAACCGGAGTATAAAGACAAGTTTTTTATCAATTCCCTATTCGTGTCTACGCCGGTTCGTGATGCCGTAAATTCAGACAGGGGTGACTTTGTTCCTGTATTTTTAAGTGAAATTCCAATTTTATTCAGAAAAAATATCCTTCCTCTTGATGTTGCTCTCGTAACCGTTTCTCCTCCGGATAGACATGGCTTCTGTACATTGGGGACCTCAGTAGATATTGCAAGAGCCGCTGTAGATACGGCTAAAACTATTGTTGCAATCGTGAACCCCAGAATGCCGAGAACCCATGGAGATGGAATGATCCACGTCAGCAGGATCCATAAACTGGTTTGGCATGAAGAGGAGCTTCATACTGTAGATTACAGTGCAAAAGTAGGCCCTGAAGAAATGCTGGTAGGGAAAAATGTGGCTGAACTTATCGAAGACCGTTCTACCTTACAAATGGGTATCGGAACTATTCCCGATGCCGTTTTAAAATGCCTTCATAACCACAAAGACCTTGGAATCCATACGGAAATGCTGAGCGATGGAGTGATAGACCTTATTCAGAATGATGTAATTAATAACAAATATAAAGGCTACAACGACAATAAAACCATTACCAGCTTCTGTTTCGGAACCAGGAAACTTTATGATTATGTGGATGACAATACCGTATTTGCTTTCAGAGATGTAAGCGAGGTCAACTTCCCGATCAATATCATGAAGAACAAAAAACTGGTAGCCATCAATTCTGCCATTGAAATTGACCTTACAGGACAGGTGTGCGCCGACTCTATCGGAACCTTACAATACAGTGGCATTGGTGGCCAAATGGATTTCATGCGTGGGGCTGCCTTAAGTGAAGACGGAAAACCTATTATTGCCATCACTGCAAGAACAAAAAAAGGAGTTTCAAGGATTGTTCCTTTCCTGAAGCAAGGAGCAGGAGTGGTGACTACAAGAGGACACATTCATTATGTAGTTACAGAATACGGAACTGCTTATCTGTATGGAAAAAACCTTCGCCAGAGAGCACAGGAACTTATTAGCATAGCTCATCCTGATGACAGGGAAATGCTTGAAAGAGCTGCTTTTGAAAGGTTTAAACACTGATTATCAAATACTAGTATATTTTAACTTTAATTTTTATCCAGAATTTAAAAATATATCTTTAACTTATACCAGTAAATCATAAAAAAGCCCTAATATTTTGGCAGTATTTTTGATAAAAACCTTTCTAAAACGAGGAAATTGAAGACTATATATAATTCAATACGAGAAGAAGTTGTAAAGCATTCGAAGGTAAGGAATTCTGTTTTGGGGAATGTGAGTGAATGGAAGAGAAGCCATTATATTATTCTTTCCGAAATTATTAAAGATGAACTTTCTGAAGCTGAAGAACTTAAAGGGGGAAAAAAATTTGAGATAGGGACTACCATTTCCCATGTTACATTACAGCGTTTCTTTGAAAACGATTATCAGGACAAAACCCACAGCGATTTAAGATTCTTAAAAACTCTGGATAAAATATGCATTTTTCTGGGTTATAAAGATCTTAATGATTATATCCTTTCTATTAGGAGTAAAAAGAAGGATCCGGATGAAACAGATGATCTCTCATTCATGACCAGGTTGGTTTATGAGTATTGTGCCCAAGCTTTTGAGTTCTGTAAACAGTTCCCTAACCATAATACCGAACTTTTCAAGGATCTTGTATTTGATGATTCCCCATTTTTAGAAAGAATTTCACAGTTCAGTAAAGAACTTTGTGAAAAAGACTTTCATCTGGTAACCAGGAACAACCGTTCGAATTATGAAGTTTTCGACATTCATATCGTAACAGATGATCCGGAAAAGAAAATACTTGAAACCCAGGAATTCTGGAACCTGCTGTTCAAGGTAGGAGAAACCGGTGAAGAACACTTTGTAAACCAGCTCAGTACACAGATTTATTTCTTCAAGAAAATAGACAATACCTGGAAGATCTGGGACAATTACAATCCGGATGCAGGAATGCTGAACCGAAAGATAGAAGCTGAATAAAATAAGAAAGCCACAGGTTATCTGCGGCTTTCGTGTTCGAAATATTTTTTTCTCACTTGTTTTTTGTATTACAAAAGTAGGCAGGTTATTTCAGACTCAGGAAACTTAAATATACTTAAGTGAACACTTCTTAAACTTTATGTTAAATATATTCAATCAATCGGCCGTAATATTTTCGCTATATCCAAGAATTTTGTAATTTGCATACCAATAAAATAAAAGTAAAAGAGAAAATATGTCAACACTTACATTTGCCGAGAAAATTGCTCAAGCAGAAAATTTCTTGCCGATTAACGGTACAGATTATATTGAGTTTTATGTAGGAAATGCAAAACAGGCTGCCCATTATTACAAAACCGCTTTCGGGTTTCAGTCTGTAGCCTATGCGGGTCCCGAAACAGGAGTGAGAGACCGTGCATCTTATGTGCTTCAACAGGGAAAAATCAGACTGGTACTTACTACAGGGCTGAAATCTGACTCTCCTATCAGCGAACACGTAAAAAAACATGGTGACGGAGTAAAAATTTTGGCACTTTGGGTAGATGACGCGTATGCAGCTTTCGAAGAAACCACTAAAAGAGGTGGAAAGCCTTATTTAGAGCCGGTAACTTTAAATGATGAGCAAGGTGAAGTAAGAATGTCCGGAATTTATACATACGGAGAAACTGTTCACATGTTTATAGAAAGAAAAAATTATAACGGAGCTTTCATGCCAGGGTATGAAAAATGGGAAAGTGATTATAATCCTGAAGAAACTGGTTTATTATACGTAGACCACTGCGTAGGAAACGTAGACTGGAACAGAATGATCCCTACCGTAGAGTGGTATGAAAAAGTAATGGGATTCGTAAACATCCTTTCTTTTGATGACAAGCAGATCAATACAGAATATTCAGCACTGATGTCTAAAGTAATGTCCAACGGAAACGGATATGCAAAATTCCCTATCAATGAGCCTGCAGAAGGTAAAAAGAAATCCCAGGTAGAAGAATATCTTGATTTCTACGAGGGAGAAGGGGTACAGCACATTGCTGTTGCCACAAAAGATATCATCCACACAGTAAGTGAATTGAAAAAACGTGGTGTAGAGTTCCTTTCTGCCCCACCAGAGGCTTATTACGATATGGTTCCTGAAAGAGTAGGCCATATTGATGAAGATCTTAAAAAACTTCAGGAGTTAGGTATACTTATTGATCATGATGAAGAAGGATATCTGTTACAGATCTTTACCAAGCCTGTAGAAGACCGTCCTACTCTATTCTTCGAAATTATTGAAAGACATGGCGCACAGAGTTTTGGCGCCGGAAACTTCAAAGCATTGTTCGAAGCATTGGAAAGAGAACAGGAAAGAAGAGGAAATCTTTAATTTTACAAACAAAAATACTAAGTTTTGTCAGGATGCAAAGTTCTGACAAAACTTTTTTATAAAACACAGCATAATGAGAAAACTTTTAATTGGAATTCTATTCTTTGGAACTTTAGGTGTAAAAGCACAATACGGATCACTGAATGCAATTCTGGACAGACTTGAAGCGAGAAAAGGAATCAATCAGAATCTTGAAAAGGTAAATATTGACAACAAAAAGTTTGTTTTCATAAAAGATGAAGCAGACCATACGGAAAGAGATTTTATTGTTATCAAAGGGAACAGTGCAACCTATGTAGAGGTTTTTGATGATAAAGCTACCGGAGAAAGCAGCTCTAATGTATTTACCGGTGATATTATCAGAAAAAAGAACATCATTTCCTTACGGGCAGATGTACTTGAAGGTAAAAAAATCCCTATGCCTGTTACCAAAACACTACTGCTTACCCAACAGGACAATATCCTCTATCTTATTGATATCAATACCAGAGACCGGTGGATTGATGAAGCATCTTACTCAAAAAAGGCAAAATAAATATCTTGGGGAAAGTTTCTCAGGATGATATTTTAATCTAACTAAAATCTAAACTTATGAAATCATTTGTAGACTATTCCTCAAATTCGGATTTTTCTATACACAATATTCCTTTCGGAGTAGCAGTATTCAACAAAGAATATATCGGATGCTGCACAAGAATCGGAGATCAGGTTATTGATCTTGCTACCCTTTATGATCTTGGTTATTTTGAAGATATCGAAGGGTTGGATGACAATGTTTTTGAAGCCTATACGATCAATGAATTTATCGAGCTGGGTAAACCTGTTACCAATGCTGTGCGAACCAAAATTCAAACCCTATTACAGGAAGGATCTATTTTATCAAAAGATCAGAAAACCATTGAAGAGGCTTTCTATGATCTTGATAAGGTAAAAATGATGATGCCGGTTCATATACCGAACTATACAGACTTCTACAGCAGTATTGAACATGCTACCAATGTAGGAAAAATGTTTCGTGATCCTGCCAATGCCCTATTACCTAACTGGAAGCACTTACCGGTAGGTTACCATGGAAGAGCTTCCTCTATTGTTGTTTCCGGAACGGAAATTAACCGTCCTAAAGGCCAGATGAAGCCTGCCGATGCAGATAAACCTGTTTTCGGACCTTGCAGGCAACTTGATTTTGAACTTGAAATGGCTTTCATCATCAACAAAAATACAGAGATGGGAGAAAGCATTTCTACTAAAGATGCCGAAGATGCTATTTTCGGAATGGTAATATTCAACGACTGGTCTGCAAGGGATATTCAATCCTGGGAATATGTTCCGCTGGGACCATTTCTTGCAAAAAACTTCGGTTCATCTATTTCCCCGTGGGTAGTTACCCTTGAAGCACTAGAACCATTCAGAACCGCTTCTCCTAAACAGGATCCTGAAGTTTTAGACTACTTGAAATTTGAAGGTGACAAAAACTACGATATTAATCTTGAAGTTTACATCCAGCCTGAAAACGGAGACCAAAACCTGATCTGCGAAAGTAATTACAAACACATGTACTGGAATATGACCCAGCAGTTGGCCCACCACACTGTAAACGGATGTAATGTAGAAGTAGGTGATATGTATGCAAGCGGAACCATTTCAGGAAGTGATCCAAAATCTTTCGGTTCTATGCTTGAGTTAACCTGGAGAGGACAAAATCCTATATCATTAAGCAACGGTGAAGAAAGAAAATTCATTGAAGACAATGATACGGTTACCATGAAAGCCTGGGCTGAAAAAGATGGGGTGAGAGTAGGTTTCGGTGAAGTTTCCGGCAAAATTATTCCAACACTTTAAAAATTATTTAAACACTTTAGTTTTTTAAGTTACATAATAATGGTAAAATTAAGTTCACTTTAATTTTTGAAAATCTACGATTTTCATTTTCTCACTTGTATGAAGATCTCTATCATAAGGAAAAAGAAGTTGATCTATTAGGTTTAAAATATCGAAGTGAACTTGAAATACCGTTCTTTTATAAAGGAAGCCATATAAATTTGTAAAGTAAAGTGTGACTTTTTGATTGAAGAATTAATTGTTTAGAACTAATCAGTTACTGAAATTCATCAGATTCATAAAACACAGACTATGAATTATATGAAGCTTTTAAAAGTACCTCGTTCAATCTTAGTTAATTTTAATGTCACAAACCCTTATATGTAGTATCAGAAATAACTAAAAATTACTTAAGTGTTAAAAAGAAAAATATGAAAACAGTAATCCCCTCTGAAATAACCTCCGTACAGCTTCAAACTATTATGCAGACAGCCGTTTCGCCACGCCCTATTGCATTGGCTTCTACGGTGGATAAAGATGGTAACAGCAATTTATCTCCATTCAGTTTTTTCAATATGTTCAGTACGGTTCCCCCGATTCTGATCTTTTCACCATCAAGAAGAGTGCGTGACAATACCACGAAACATACCCTAGAAAATGTATTGGAAGTTCCGGAAGTGGTTATTGGAACAGTAAACTTCCCTATTGTACAGCAGATCTCTTTAGCTTCCACAGAATATGAAACAGGAGTGAATGAGTTTATAAAATCTGGTCTTACGATGAAAGATGCCGATCTTGTGAAACCTAAGCTGATTGAAGAATGCCCGGTGAACTTTGAATGTAAGGTTTTAGAGGTGAAATCTTTGGGAGATCAGGGTGGAGCAGGAAATCTGGTAATCTGTGAAGTTCAGAAAATTCATATCAGAGAAGAATATCTGAATGAGGCTGGAAATCTAGATCAGCAAAAGCTGGATATGGTAGCACGTTTAGGCAGCAATTGGTATTCAAGAAGTAATGAAAACAGCCTTTTTGAGGTTCCAAAGCCTTTGGTTACAAAAGGTATCGGCTTTGATCTTTTACCGGACGTTATCAAATACAGTAAAGTATTTACAGGAAATGATCTGGGAATGCTGGCCAATGTTGAAATTTTGCCTCTCGGAGAATATTATTCCGATGAAAATATTCATCAGAATGCTCAAAGGCTATTGCTAGAAAGTAAAATTGAAGAAGCCTGGAAGATCTTAATCAAATAATCTGAATATTCTCATGAAAAAATATATTTTCTTCTTTATCCTGTTCATCACCTTACAATCCTGTTACTATTATCCTGTAAGAAAAGATTATGGGATTTACAGTAAATCTCTGGTGTTTTCTAAAGACAAAAAATGGCTGATTAACAACATCAAAACAGGTGTGGAATCTCACCACAGGGAAATGATGGAAAAAGAGGTTATGCAGCTATTTCAAGAGCTAAGTAATGGAAATGCTTTTGATATGAAAACAGCAAAAGCAGAAAATCTGATTCAGAGCAGTATCCCGTTTGAGCCCCAAACAGAAGATCTTGAAACCTTGAAAAGCAGTTCTGACTTTAATTTTCTTGTCAACATTTATACTATGAGGGTTCGCAACAGCTTAGACCGTTCTATTGGTGAACTGGATGATTATAAGAAAAATGAAACCTTTGCGATGATGGACATTTATGATATCAAAACCTTGAAAAAAATATATTCATTGAAAGCTTATTCTGAATTTTCGCTGGAAAAAGGTGAAAAGGCAACCATTTTTACCCCGACAAGTGAAATGATGACCATGAAAAACTTCAGAAGCCTTTTAAAATCAGTAAAAAAGAACGCTGTAAGAACTGAAAAATAATTCAATACAAAAGGAGTGAAATTTCACTCCTTTTGTATTGAAAGCCACATTTACTGCGTCCGTCTGTCTGAACTTATTGTACCATTAATCAGAGTTAAAGATTACCAGCATTCAGAATTCTTTTATTTATTTTTCAGAGTTTCTGACACTGTAATTTTTCCCTTTTCTGCAAAGTCTGTTGCCTTACCGTTTTTATCAATGGAAATATTCAGGTTGTCATTTTTAGAGTCGTAATAAATATAGGTAGCATACCCGGGGCAATCATGCTGTTTACATCCATGAAGTTTATAAATCCCGTCATCAGATACAATAGGCCCCTCTACATTGAAATTTTTCAGCATTTCATCGTATTCTTTTCCAACCAGTTTCCTCACTCTTTCTGCAAAGCTTTTATCTTCAAATAATTTGATATCATGGGGATATTTACCTTCATTTTTGGTAATGACTTCAGCCTTAGCACCTGTTGAAGGTACTACAGCCGCTACTGAATCTGCCTTAGCATCCGCAGCAGAATCTTTTCGCATTACCGTAGCCAGCGTATCTGTACTTACAGAAGATTGAGTATTGGCTTCTTTTTTACAGGAAGCAACTGTTCCCAATAACAACAGCGCGAATGCGCCTGTAATAACTTTTTTCATAAAAATATTTTGTGGTTAATATATGATAACGTAATTCCAATAGCTTTATTTTAAATACTCACTTTTCCTGATGCTATTTTAGGTTTTTAACTAAAAAATCAATGCATTTTTCTGTTACCTTATTCAGATCATCCGGTAATTCAGGATTATTCCAGGGTTCTTTTGCTCCAAAAGTATGATTACCGCCCTCAATAAGGAAAAGCTCAGAATTAGGATTAAGAATATGAAGATGTTCTGCATGTTTTACATTTACAGCTTCATCTTCCGTCCCATGAATAATCAGCATATAGGCTTTTGCCATTTCGGTTGCACGTTCTACATCAAAACGGTGTATATTCTTTTCATAATCTTCATAAAATTGGTAATAATGAGGCATTTCCTGTTGAGTTCGGCCATTTAAAACATAATACACCCCTCCTCTTTTCCAGTTCTCCAAGAGTTCTCCTGTTGGGAAACGGTCTAAAGTATCTACGCTGGCCAGGGTGATTAACCCATTGATTCTTTCATCCTCAAAAGTTTTAATAATGGAAATTCCGCCTCCCCTGCTATGTCCTATCAGAATGATTTTTTCAGAATCTACATGTGGATCCTTAATAAAGGAGTCAATAACAATGCCTAGATCAGACAGTTCTTTGGTATAGTTATTATTCCCAAAAGCTTCGAGATCAGCAAAATGAAGAGGATCGTCTACCGTTGTTCCATTATGGGAAAAATTGAATTTTACAAAGAAAAATCCGGACTTTGCAAACTTTTCAGCCATCAAATCCCAGGCTCCCCAGTCTTTATAGCCTTTATATCCATGAACAAAGATCACCAGTGGCCGCTTTTCTGTGTTATCCATATAAAAACTATCCGCCAGAAAATTCCTTGTTTCCGGGTTTCCCAGTAAGATATCTTTTTTAATAATCAACTTCATACAACAAATACAATTTATTTTAATTGAAATTTATGAAAAAAACTATTAAAAAATAAGCTTAATTTTGCTTTATGCAGAATTTAAGAACGGTAACCGTAATGCGTTACATTCTGCCACTGAGAGAAGGAGGCTCCCTTCCTGCTCTGGCAGAAGCTGATGATGATTTTAAATATGTCTTAAAATTCCGTGGCGCAGGCCATGGGGTTAAGATGCTGATCTCTGAGTTTCTGGGAGGAAAGATTACAGAAGCCTTGGGATTAAAAATCCCTGAACTGGTCTTTATTAATCTTGATGCAGACTTTGGGAGAACGGAAGCAGATGAGGAAATACAGGATTTATTAAAGCATTCTGAAGGATTGAATCTTGGTTTGCATTATCTTTCTGGTTCCATTACCTACGATCCCGGAGTAAGTATTGATCCGCTTCTGGCTTCAAAAGTGGTATGGCTGGATGCTTTCATTACCAATATTGACCGTACTTTTAAGAATACGAATATGCTGATGTGGCACAAGGAACTTTGGATCATTGACAATGGAGCATCGTTCTATTTTCATCATTCGTGGCAAAATTTTGATGCGGCTGCCAAAACACCCTTCAAATATGTAAAAGACCATGTTCTTCTTCCTAAAGCCAGTAAGCTTGATGAAGCAGATAAATTTGCTCATGAGGTACTGAATGAAACCCTTTTCAGGGATATTGTTAATGCCATTCCTGAAGATTGGTTACACTGGAATGATGCCGATGAAAGTCCTGATGAGATTCGTGAAATTTATTTTCAGTTTCTGAAAACCCGCTTAGAAAACTCTCAAATCTTTGTAAACGAAGCTAAAAATGCAAGAGGATAAAATATATGAATATGCGGTAATACGCCTGGTACCCAAAGTTGAAAGAGAAGAATTTTTCAATATCGGATTGGTTATGTTTTCTAAAAAGGAAAAGTTCATCCGGGTAGAATTTTATTTATGTCCCGATAAATTTAAGCTGATGCACAGCAAACTGGATTATAATGATGTCATTCAAAACCTTGAAAGCTTCCGGAAAATAGCCAATGGAGATAAGGATGGCGGACCTATTGCCCTGCTTGAAGTTCCTGAACGTTTCCGCTGGCTGACTGCTGTAAGAAGTGCTGTAATACAAACTTCCAGACCTCATCCGGGAAAATCTAAAGATCTGAATGTTACTTTTGGTAAACTTTTTGAAGAGTTAGTAAAGTAATAATCTTCTTTAAAAAATTTTATGCAATTATCCATAAACAACATATCAATCAACAGGTTTTTCACAAACCTGTTTTTTGTTTTAATTTTAAGCATTTCAGGTTTATTTTTTTCACAATCATTTTCCCAGTCCCCTACACGCACTCCACGGTCAAAAAGCACCTTGCTTCCTGAAATTACTGCATTTACTGAAAATATTGTTTACAAAACCAGCAAAAAAGGAGATTCTATAAAGCTGGACCTTTATCTGCCGAAAAACGCTACTGCTGAAAAAATTCCTGTATTGATCTATATTCATGGCGGAGGCTGGATAGAAGGAAATAAAGAAATTCACGCAGATGATTATATTGAAAATACAATCAGAAAACTGACGGAAAGACAATATGCTGTCATCAGTATCAATTACACTCTTCTTAATGACAATACTCATTTTCCACTACCTTTAGAAGATGCCAAAGATGCAGTGAGATGGGTCAGAAAAAATGCAGAAAAGTATAACTTTGACACCAATAATATTGGTCTTTTCGGAGCTTCTGCAGGAGCACATCTTTCATTAATGGCAGCATATAGCCCGGACAATACTTTTATTGGAAGTCAGGAACTGGCTCCTTATTCTGCAAAAGTAAATTATGTTATTGATCATTATGGACCGGTTGATTTGAATAAACTTTTCCACACCAGACTGGGTACTATCCCGGTTTCTATGGTTAAAATGATTTCAAAGAAAATTGTAGACCTGCAACAGGGACTTGTAAAGGGAATGTCTGGTTATAACCTGAATAAAGATCAGGATAGAGCCATAGAATATTTAAAAACCATATCTCCGGTTACCTATACTTCAACAGGTGTTCCTACTTTGATAGTTCAGGGAAATCAGGATAAAATAGTTCCTATAAGCCAATCAAAAAAACTGCACAGAAGATTAAAACGAGCCAATATTGAAACTTCTTTACTGGTTATTGATAAAGGTGTTCATAGTTTTTCAACTACGGATAAAGATACTCTGGATAAAATGACAGACCAAATGGTGGATTTCATTGTTTCTCAGAAAAAACAATAATACATATCACTTAACAAAAATACCATAAATGCTTATTAATTAAACATTTAAACAAACAACGAACAGCAAATATGCTAGATTGATATACATATTACTATTTTTTATCTCAAAAATAATTACCTTGGCTATTGTTTAAGTTTTTCATAATAAAACAGTATTTAAATTAATTATTCATTAAAAAAAATAAGCAATATGGATTCTCTAAATAATATCAACGCCCTTACTCTCATATTTGCCTCTGTCCTTATTTTTGCAATAGCTTACCGCTTCTATGGTATTTTTATAGCCAATAAAGTTCTCAGGCTTAACGATCAGAATGTAACCCCTGCGGTAGAATTTGCAGATGGTAAAGATTATGTTGCTACGAATAAAAATGTGCTGTTTGGGCATCATTTTGCGGCTATTGCTGCTGCCGGCCCATTGGTAGGGCCTGTTCTCGCTGCACAGTTCGGATATCTTCCCGGTGCACTATGGATCCTGATTGGCTGTGTGTTAGGAGGCGGAGTTCATGATATGGTTGTTCTTTTTGCCTCTGTGAGGCATAAAGGGCAGAGTCTTGCCACCATTGCTTCCAAAGAAATTGGTAAAGCAACCGGAACTGTAGCCGGTTTTGCCATACTGTTCATCCTGGTGCTTACTTTGGCAGGTTTATCTCTGGCATGTATCAATGCTATGCATGAAGCTGCCTGGTCGCTTTTCACAGTAGTCATTACAATGCCTATTGCCATTATTATGGGGCTTATCATGCGCTATAAAAAGAACAGTGTTCTGTTTGCAAGTATCTTAGGAGGCATCCTTTTGATTGCAGGAATCATCGGTGGCCACGGGCTGATGCAGAATCCAGCCATGAATAATTTATTTTCATGGAATATTAAAACAATTTCCATTGCAATTCCATTATATGGTTTTATTGCTTCTGTATTACCGGTATGGCTTCTTTTAGTTCCCAGAGATTATCTTTCCACTTATTTAAAAATAGGTACTATTATTATGCTGGCCATTGGGGTAATTGTTATTCACCCTACTGTACAGATGCCCGCTATCACAGCCTTTGTAAACGGCGGCGGACCTATTATTGGAGGTCCTGTACTTCCTTTCATTTTTATTGTCATTGCCTGCGGAGCAATTTCAGGATTCCACGCTGTGATTGCTACGGGAACCACCCCAAAAATGCTTAATAAAGAAAGAGAAATTCTTTTTGTTGGGTATGGAGCCATGCTTGTAGAAGGCTTTGTGGCATTAATGGCACTTATTGCAGCCTGTACGCTGATGCCAGGTGATTATTTCGCTATTAATACCCCTAAAGAAGCGTATGATTCATTTCTGGCTGCACACCCGGCTCTACATGGTGTAGACATTGATTATTATTCACAAAAAATAGGAATTGATCTTTATGGCAGAACCGGAGGTGCAGTATCTCTGGCGGTAGGGATGGCCCACATTTTTAATAAAATTCCTTATATGGATCAGCTGACTGCCTATTGGTATAATTTTGCGATTATGTTTGAGGCTGTGTTTATCCTTACGGCTATTGACGCGGGAACAAGGGTTGGGCGCTTCTTTTTACAGGAAATGCTGGGTTCTGTAGTTCCTAAATTTAATGATAAAAACTGGATTCCCGGGATCATTATCAGCAGCCTTCTTTTCACTTTTGCATGGGGATATCTGGTGTATACCGGAAATGTGAACAGTATCTGGCCTTTATTCGGGATCAGTAATCAGCTATTGGCAGCCTGTGGACTTATTGTCTGCACAACAATGCTAATCAGGATGAATAGAGGAAAATATGCATTATGTTCAGCTGTTCCGGGAGTTTTTATGGCCGGGATCACCTTCTGGGCCGGTTATATTCAGGTAACTTCTATTTATATTCCCAAAGGACAATATTTACTTGCTGCATTGGCGGTAACCGCAATGATCCTTATGCTGATTGTATTCATAGGAGCCTTCAGAAAATGGTATCAGCTGCTGCAGATCAACACAACAGAAATTGACCATTATGGAGAGCCGGTGAAAGAGCTTGTAGAAAGATAAAGCTAGTTTATCATTGAAAAAACAGCTCAGAAAAATCTGAGCTGTTTTTATATAGTATCAATCTTTTAAAAATTAAAATTAAGTCTGGTGAAAACATACCTTCCGTTCTGCCCAAACTGTGAAGTGGAACGTGAGTAAATAAACTGGTCGTTATTACTTGAAGCCGGTAGATTTTTAGTAGGATAGATATCAAACAGATTGTTGACTCCTACAGTTAATCCAATATTTTTGGTAAACTGATACGCAGCTGAAATATCTGTAATAATTTTATCTCCTATGGTCTGGTGTTCTCTAGGATCAAGGATTCCGTCACCATTCACATCAATATTGTCTGCTCCGGTTACTTTTCCGAAATAAGTATTTCTAAGGTAGAAACTTGCGCCTTTCCATGTTAGGGTGTGAGAGAGGCTTGCTTTTACTCTAGGCACGGCTTCTTCCAGATAGATTCTCGATTTTTCAGAGAAATAGATCTTTTCAAGCTTTGGAGATTTTAACAGTCCAGCTGAATGAATCTCCCCGACCTGTTTTGTCTGGTTTAAGTTAATGGCAAAGTTATTATCCAGTTTTACGCCTGAAAATCTTGCGTTATGGGAAATAACGATATCCAGTCCTTTGGTTTCCGTATCAATGGCATTGGTAAAAAACTGGGCTGCATTCACATTTAATTTATCAAATTCTATCTGGGCATCTGTAGGTACATCTTTTCTCAAGAACTGATCGGTAAGGATAATTCTGTTGTCAATTTTTGTAAAATATCCATCAGCAGTAAAGGTCAGATTCACAGTCGGAATTTTATATGTAAATCCTACGCTTGCAGATTTTGAGGTTTCCTGTTTCAGTTTTGGGATGTTCAGCTTTCCTGCCAATTGGGAATCATTACTGTATGTTCCTACTTCAAGAAGCTGGCCATTGGTAAATAACGTAGAACTTACATTATAATAGATCTGGTGAATAGATGGCGCTCTGAATCCTGTAGAGCCTGCAAATCTTATATTGAAGTTAGGATCTACTTTAATTCTTGAAGCTAATTTATAATTGAATGTAGACCCGAAATCTGAATAGTTCTCATATCTCGCAGCTGCATCTACCAAAAGCCAGTTGGTAAAGTTTAGCTCTACATCTGCATAAGCCGCTAAAGACTGTCTGTTCTTATTCACCGCATTTTCAGGCTTAAATCCGCCAAACACCTGTGAACCTCCCGGAAGAGGCTGCCCAAAAAAGTCTGTAGGCCTTTGGGTTGTATTATTCCATGGATTTCCGAAAACATCATACGTGGTATAGGATGCATCCTCACCTGCTGTCATTTTAAAGTTTTCAAAACGGTGTTCTCCACCAAATGCTACATTCATCCCATCCAATACATCATATTTTTTAGAGAAATCTAAATTGATAGTATTTTGGGTAAACCTTAATCCACCTGCATCAAACTCATTGGGAGAGGCAAATCTTAAAGAAGTGTTTCCGGTATTACGGATGTTATAAGTGAATGAATTCTGCCCAAAAGTATTACTGAAATCAATATTCCAGCCGTCCCATTTTCCTTTAATTCCTGCAGCTAATGAAATATCCTGAATATCAGTTCCAATCTGTGGAAGGTAGCCATTAGGATATAGGCCTGTAAATGTTCTGCTCTCTCTGGGTCTTCTGTAGAACCCTCCGGAAACACCATGTCTCAAACTGTATCCGCCAAAAGTATATACCTTCCAGTTATCACTTACAGGAACCTCAGCATTAATAAAAAGCTGGTGGTTATTAAGCTTAGACTGCCCTACCTGCATATTGAAATCTTTTCTTGTCTGCCCCCTGTAAGCCAGTTCATTATCTGTAACATCAAAATTCAATAAAGATTGAAGTCCCTTTTGAATAACATTCCCTGCTCCATCTTTGATATCTTGAATCGTATTAGCGCCTTGGATAGCTGCTAATTGGCCAGGAGTAAAATAATTGACTCCCTGAGCATACTGATGAATATAGTTGATGATTTGCTGTGAATTAGGTGTATTTCCAATATCAGTAAAAAGAGAAGAGAGATTTACTCCATCTTTCAATGCAAGTTGCTCAATGGCGTTGTAAGCATTATAAAGCGTTCCTGATTCTGTTCCGGCTCTATAGGTAGGATTTCTGAATTGGGAAGACCAGGTAATATTGAAAAAACCACCTTTGGTTCCAATCTTATTACCATAGTTTAAGTCTAATTGGATATTCTGACCATCAAAATTTCCGGTATGATCGTTAGCAGTAGGGGTTAAATTCCCACCATAACTGATCTGACCGGCTAATTTCCCTGTATCCCTTTTCAGTTCAAGGTTCATTACACCGGCGATAGCATCAGATCCATACTGTGCGGCTGCTCCATCTCGTAATACTTCTATTCTGTTTAGAGCAAAGGAAGGAATGGCATTCAAATCCGTTCCTACGGTTCCTCTTCCCGGTGTTCCGTTAACGTTCACTAAGGCAGAGGTATGCCTTCTTTTTCCATTAACCAATACCAATACCTGATCTGGTCCTAAACCTCTTAACTGGGCCGGATCCAAATGGTCTGTTCCATCAGAATTGGTTTGAATGGTAGAGGTAAAAGACGGTGCAATGGCATTCAGAATCTGTCCGATGTTAGACTGTGGCAGTACTACCGCCGCTTCCTTCAGGTTGAATACATCCACAGGAACCGGACTGTCTGTCTTCGATCTTGCTCCGGCTCTGGAACCCAGAATAACAACTTCTTCTACATCATTGGTTTTAACACTGTCTTTTTTTATTTTGATACTGTCTTTTTCCTGTCCATAGGTAAAAACTCCCAGAAAAAACAGAACAGAGGCCGAAAAAATAGTTTTTTTATTACTCATATCATTTCATCAGTTTGATTAAACATTTATGTTTTTTGCAGGTGCAAATGTAAAATATATTTATTAGTCTACAAAAATAATAGACTTTATTTTTGTAAAAAATGATAATCGTTTCTTTCTATCCCTTATTAAAAATACTACTTTTTCCAATAAGTTAAGAGATACTTTATAAAAAAACGGATTCATTTTTCTGAATCCGTTTATAGTATTTTAAAAGCTGTTTTCAGCATTAAATCTTGGTAAGTTTAGCATATTTCAGTATCAGGTTCTTTTCACCTTCATGCATAAATACTACTTTTGCTTTGATATTCTGAGGGTCTGTTCCGTCCAGGAAAGTAACCTCTCCTATTCCGAAACGGTCATGTCTTACTTTATCTCCCACTTCAATATCCTGAGAAGAAGCGCCGCTTGGGTTAATAATTTTAGCTGTGCTTACCGGCTTCAGTTTTCTTACTTCCGGAGCAGGTTTTGAGCTATCATCACTCCTGTTAAGTGTTTTTTTCTCTACTTTTTTAAAAGATCTTACTTCAGAGGGATGCTCATCAAAAATATTGGATTTCACTCCTGAATTATTGATAAACCTTTTTTCCATAGCAGGATTCAGGAATTCTATATATTCATCATCAATCTCGCTCAGGAACCTTGACGGTTCTGCATCGGTAATTTTCCCCCACTGGAAACGGGAAACCGCATAAGAGAAAAATGCCTGCTTCTCTGCCCTGGTTAGCGCTACATAAAATAACCGCCTCTCTTCTTCAAGATCTTCTCTGGTTGCTGAACTCATGAAACTCGGGAAAAGATTTTCTTCAAGACCTACCAGGTGAACTACAGGAAATTCAAGACCTTTGGAGAGGTGAATCGTCATCAGAGAAACCATATCATCTTCCAGGTCTTTATCCTGTGTATCTGCCGACAGGGCAATATTCTCAAGGAAATTGGAAAGGCTCGGATCTCCGTCTTCCAACTGCATCTGTTCTTCAATAAACCCCTGCATAGAGTTCATTAATTCCTGGACATTTTCTACTCTTGAAATTCCTTCGGGTGTCTGGTCGTCTTTTAAGAACTTAATCAAACCACTGCGTTTTGCTACTTCCATGGCAACACTATAGGCTGTTTCAGTCTTCAACAGCACCTGGAATGCTTTGATCATCGACCAGAAATCATTAAGTTTGTTCAATACCCCATTGTTTAGCCCTAATTGAGGAGCATAGATCGGTAAATTATCAAGAACTTTTGAAACAGGAATATTCTGAGCATCTGCAAACACGATCAGTTTATTCTGGGTAGTATCTCCAATACCTCTGGCCGGATAGTTTATGATTCGCATCAATGCCTCTGAATCATTTTCATTGATCAAAAGACGCAGATAGCCGATTAGATCTTTTACTTCTTTTCTTTGGTAGAATGAAAGTCCTCCATATACTTTGTACGGAATATTTTTACGTCTCAGGGCGTCTTCAAATGCTCTGGTCTGTGAGTTGGTTCTGTATAAAATAGCAAAATCACTGTACTTTCTCTGGTCACGGTTGCGCAGTTCCCAGATATTCCCGGCCACAAAGTTAGCTTCATCAGCATCGGAAAGTGAACGGTATATTTTAATTTTATCTCCTACCTCGTTATCACTGAAAACGTTTTTCTTAAACTGCTGTAAGTTTTTCGCAATAACAACATTGGCTGCGTTTACAATATTTTGTGTGGAACGGTAATTTTGTTCCAAAGAAACTGTAATCGCATCCGGGTAATCTTTTTTAAAATTCAGGATGTTATAGATATTGGCACCACGGAAAGAGTAAATAGACTGTGCATCATCTCCTACCACACAAATATTTTCAAACTTAGACGCCAGGGCCTTTACAATAAGGTACTGGGAATGGTTGGTATCCTGATACTCATCTACCATAATATACCTGAACCTGTCCTGGTATTTTGCCAGTACTTCGGGAAAACGAGTCAATAATTCATTGGTTTTTAACAATAAATCATCAAAATCCATTGATCCGTTTTTGAAACACTGTTCAACATATCTCTGGTAAATCTGGCCGATGAATTTCATATTAGCCTTTTCATCAGCTTCCATTAATTCCGGATTGTTGAAATAAGCTTTAACGGTAATCAGGTTGTTTTTGTAGGTTGAAATTCTTGCCTGAACTTTCTTAGGTTTATAAAGATCTGCATCAATATTCATATCCTTCAGCACTTTTTTAATCACATTCAGGGCATCCTGCTGATCATAAATGGTAAAATTGGAAGGATATCCCAGATAATGCGCCTCAATTCTCAAAATTCTTGCAAAAACCGAGTGAAATGTCCCCATCCATAGGCTTCTTGCATTACTGTCTCCTACAACCTTTGCGATACGTTCCTTCATTTCACGTGCCGCTTTATTGGTAAAGGTAAGTGCCAGGATATTGAAAGGATCTATCCCGTTATGGATAAGGTGGGCAATACGCATCGTAAGCACACGTGTTTTCCCGGAACCAGCTCCAGCAAGTACCATCAGAGGGCCTTGTAAAGAGGTAACGGCTTCATATTGTGATTCATTGAGTCCTTTCAGATAATCCATACTGCAAAAAATTTGGGAACACAAAATTAAGATATTCAAAGGAGAATTCAAATTATGAAATGTGAATCGTCAATTTTGCCCGCAAGTGAATGGTGAATAGGTATGGCTTATAAAGTTGACAAGCAAAGCGAATTAACCGTTCACTATTGACTTATCTCCCACAATATCTACCTTTATTTTTGTAACATTCCGTTCAATTTTCCTACTAATTGATAAACAATTTCTAACTTTATGAAAAAGCGTCTTCTTTCTGCTGCTGCTGTAGCTTTCTTTGGGCTCATGCTGAATGCACAGCAAATTAAATTCGAAGAGTATGATCTTCCCAATGGTCTTCATGTAATTCTTCATCAGGATAATTCAGCTCCGGTGGTCACTACGGGTGTTATGTATCATGTTGGAGCAAAAGATGAGGTAAAAGGAAGAACCGGTTTTGCTCATTTCTTTGAACACCTTTTATTCGAAGGAACTCCAAACATTAAGAGAGGTGATTGGTTCAAGATTGTTTCTTCAAACGGAGGACAAAACAATGCCAACACTACTAATGACAGAACCTATTACTATGAGACTTTCCCTTCCAATAATGAACAGCTTGGACTTTGGATGGAAGCTGAAAGAATGCGTCACGCTGTGATCAACCAGGTTGGAGTAGACACACAAAGAGAAGTGGTAAAGGAGGAAAAAAGATTAAGAATGGATAACCAGCCTTATGGAAACCTTTTCTCTACAATTCAGAAGAATCTGTTTACCAATCACCCATACAACTGGCCAACCATTGGATCTATGGAAGATCTTAATGCAGCAAAGCTTGAAGAGTTCCAGGCTTTTTATAAGAAATTCTATGTGCCAAACAATGCTACTTTAGTGGTTGCAGGGGATATCAAACCTGAACAGACTAAAAAATGGATTGAAGAATACTATGGAGGTATTCCAAAAGGAACAGTTTATCCAAAAGATTTCCCTAAAGACGCTCCTATTACTCAGGAAAAGGAGGTTACTGCCACAGACCCGAACATTCAGCTTCCCGCTTATGTTTTCGCTTACAGAACTCCTGCCAATAAAGAAAAAGATGCTTACGTTTTAGATATGCTTTCTTCTTATTTAAGCAATGGAAAATCTTCTGTATTATATAAAAAATTGGTTGATCAGGATAAAAAAGCACTTCAGGTAGCGGCCTTCAATCAGGGGCTTGAAGACTACAGTATTTTTGCATTCTTTGCGATTCCTATGGGACAAACATCTAAACAGACTTTACAGGCTGATATTGATGCAGAGATCAAAAAACTTCAGACAACTTTAATTTCTGATGAAGATTATCAAAAAATCCAGAATCAGTTTGAAAACCAATTTGTAAACCAGAACTCAAGCATTCAGGGAATTGCAGCTTCTTTGGCTACCAACCATGTACTGATGGGAAATACTAACCTTATCAATAAGGAAATTGATATTTACAGATCCATCACTAAGCAGGATATTCAAAATGCAGCTAAAAAGTATCTGAATTCCAACCAAAGAATCATTATCAATTATGTTCCTGAGAAAAAATAATTTACCCATGAAAAAGCAATTCACTTATATAGCAGCGGCATTTTTATTTGCAGCAATGCTTTCTGCCCAAAAAACAGATCTTAATGCAATGCCTAAACCGGGGCCTACGCCTGTCATCAACATTGCGAAACCAAAAACTTTTCAACTCAGCAACGGATTAACTGTGATGGTGGTTGAAAATAACAAACTGCCAAGGGTAAACACTACTCTTTCTATGGACAGACCTCCTTATTATGAAGGAAATATAGCAGGAGTAAGCCAACTGATGGCAGAACAACTTGATAACGGAACAACCAACCTGAGCAAGGATGAATTCAATAAAAAAGTAGACTTTCTGGGAGCCAACATCAACTTTTCTTCCAATGGTGCTGCTTCAAACTCTCTTTCAAAATATTTCCCTGAAGTATTGGGGTTAATGGCAGATGCCATTGTGAATCCAAAATTCTCGGCTGAAGAGATTCAAAATGCAAAAGAAAGAATTATTGAAGGATTAAAAGCAGATGAAAAAAATGCTTCGTCCATTGCTGAAAGAGTATCCAATGCTCTGATGTACGGGAAGAATACTTCCAGAGGAGAATTTGAAACCATTGAATCTATTAATAAAATTCAACTGGCAGATGTTCAGAATATTTACAATAAATACTATGCTCCGGATAATGCTTATTTAGTAATTGTTGGAGATGTAAAATTCGATCAGATCAAACCTTTGGTTGAGAAAGCTTTCGGAAGCTGGAAAAAATCCAATACAAAATTTGCAGCCTTAGAGCCTGCCTCAAATGTTGCCAAAACAGAGATCAATGTGGTAGATGTACCGTCTGCGGTTCAATCTGTTCTGTCTGTGAGCAATCTTAACAACCTTAAGATGAAGGATCCAAATTACTTCCCTGCTACAATGGCTAACTATATTCTAGGTGGTGGTGGCGAAGCAAGGCTTTTCATGAACCTTAGAGAAAAGAATGGGTTTACATACGGAGCTTATTCCAGTATGAATGCCAGCAAGTATTCTCCTGATTTTTCAGCTGAAACCAGTGTAAGAAATGAGGTTACGGATAAAGCTGTGAAGGAAATGATGAATGAGCTTAACGCCATTTCTACTGTAAAACCAGAGGAATTGGAAAATGCTAAAGCTAAGCTGAAAGGTTCTTTCATTATGTCTTTAGAGAAACCGGAAACCATAGCTAAATTTGCATTGAACCAAAAAGTTCAGGATCTTCCGGCAGATTTTTATACCAATTATCTAAAATCAATTGATAAAGTTACTGCTGCTGATATTTCTAATGCTGTAAAAGCTACCATTCTTCCGGACCAAAGCAGGATTTTTATAGCCGGTAAGGCATCTGATATTGCCGAAGGACTTGAAAAGCTGGGATATCCTGTGAAGTATTTTGACAAGGAAGCTAATCCGGTTGCAAAACCTACGGCACAGAAAGTGGATGCAAATGTAACTATAGGTTCTGTAGCAGAGAAATATATCAATGCTATCGGAGGCTTGGCAGCCCTTCAGAAAGTAACTTCCATTACAGCTGATGCTACTACCAAAGTTCAGGGAATGGATATGAACATGAAACTGATCCAGGGAAAAGGCGGTAAAATGATGATGGATATGAAAATGATGGGCAATACTCTTCAGAAAATCGTTTTTGATGGTAAGGACGGTTATGTTGAAGCGCAGGGAAAAAAAATACCCCTGAATGACAAGCAGAAAACGTCTATGGCTGAGCCTGAACTTTTCCCGGAGCTTACTTTCGCTAAATCCACGGAGCTAAAGCTGGCAGGAATTGAAAAATACAATAACGAGGATTCTTATGTGGTGAAAGGACCGAAACAAACCTATTATTACAGTGTGAAAACAGGTTTAAAAACGGGGGAAGTAAAAACAGGGGAAGGAGGTTCTATGCCTACAAACTTCGCAGATTATAAAGATGTTTCAGGAATAAAGCTACCCTTCACCATTATCCAGAATATGGGCGGAATGGAAATCAACCTGGCGGTACAGTCTTATCAGCTTAACCAGGCGAAGGATTCTGACTTTAAATAAATTAACAAACATTTTTAATAGAAAAGCTATCTCATCGGGATAGCTTTTTGTTTACATATGTTCAATAATACCTCTGTACCCAAACGATCTGTGCTCTGCAAAATCAGCAAGGATGTTTAAAACAATCCAAACATAGATAGATAAGCATACTTCTATTTGTCTTTCCTCTGTTTTAAGTACAAAATCATTGTTTGATTTTTATTTTTTTGTGATTGTGCCATATTTACCAGTATCTTTTTTTGTCATTCAGTAAAAAAAGATTAAATTTGCCCATTCAAAAAGATATCAGAATTAATGGATACTATATTTACACTATTGATGGTTCTTATTATGATTGCCAGTGTTTTATTGGTAATTGTTGTTATGGCTCAAAACCCAAAAGGTGGAGGTCTTTCCAGTACTTTCGGAGGGGCATCTTCTGCACAGTTTGGAGTACAGAGAACCAATGATTTCATGGAAAAAGCAACATGGACTCTAGGCGGAACTATCATCGTTCTTATCCTTTTAAGCGTTATTATTACAGGTAAACCGTCACAAGCGGCTCCTGTTCAGCAGCAACCAGCTAAAAAAGAAGCTCCGGCAAAACAATCTGCTCCTGCTTCTTCTACAACCAACGCTCCGGTTCCAACACCAGTGGCACCAGCTAAATAAGAATATTATTTTTCTATATATAAAAAGCAACTCAATCTGAGTTGCTTTTTTATTTCTTATGTTTTTACATTTAAAGAAGTATTTCAACTATCTGCATCCTTCAAGCTTCCACTTTACTTCAGCTTAATTTTTTCAATCTGATGACGAAGCTTCAGTCCTGCTTTTAAGAAAGAATACTGCATAGGTTTTGATTCTTTATAGTACTTATCAATAAAGATCTGCATAGCACCATAAAAGCGCTGCAGATACACCTCATTCTTTACCGTGCTTTCTCCTTTGTGATGAAGCAGCGAAGCCTTCCCATAATAGTAATTTTTATAACCGTTTTTTATTAAAGTATAACAAAGGTCAATATCTTCACCATACATAAAGTATGCTTCATCCAACCCCCCAACCTTTTCATATACTTCTTTTTTTACCAATAAAAAAGCCCCTGTTATTACTTCCACTTCCGCCACTGCATTTTCATCAACATCATTCCTGTAATAAGATTTGGAATTATTTTTTTTAAAGTTGGTGAACAGCTTTTCAAAGGAATTAAACATATCCGGAACTGAACGTTTGCTTTCCGGCAGGAAGTTTCCTTCCGCATCATGCATCCGTATTCCAAGACATCCGAAATCCGGCTGGCTGTCTGAAAAATCTAAAAGTTCTTTCATATAAAAGCCTTCAAATTCTGTATCAGGATTTAAAAGGAGTATATATTCTCCTTTTGCAAAGTGTATTGCCTGATTATTAGCCTTTGAGAAGCCACCGTTTGTTTCTGAAGGAATAAAATGTACTTCGGGAAATTCTGAGATAAGATTCCGCCATGAACCGTCTGTAGAAGCATTATCTATCACAATTACCTCATATTCCACCTCTTTTACATATTGCTGAATAGATAGAAGGCAGTTCCTGAGTAATTGAGTAACGTTGTAATTGACAATAATAACAGACAGCTTCATATTAATCCTTTTCGTTGTAGGGTAATCTGTTGATAATAGATCTTCCAAGTGAAATTTCATCTGCATATTCCAGCTCATCTCCTACTGAAATTCCTCTTGCAATGCTTGAAAAATTCACATTGAAGTTTTTAAATTTTTTGTAAATATAATAGGCCGTGGTATCCCCTTCCATCGTGGCACTCAACGCGAAGATAAATTCCTTTACCTTACCTTCATTAAGTTTTCTTTCAATACTCGGAATATTCAGCTGGCTTGGTCCTACTCCTTCCATAGGTGAGATTTTCCCTCCCAGAATAAGATACTTTCCTCCATATTTTCCTGTATTTTCAATAGCAATCACATCCCGGACATCTTCAACAATGCAGATCAGCTCACTGCTCCTTTTCTCGTTGCTGCAGATCTCGCAGATGTCAAAATCAGAAAAATTATGACATTCTTTACAGTATTTTATTTCGTTGACAAGATTAATCAGGGAATTTCCAAGACTCACCGCTCTGGAATTGGGCTGCTTCAACAAATGCAATGCTAATCTCAAAGCTGTTTTTCTTCCTATTCCAGGCAGTCCTGAAATCTCATCAACTGCCTTTGCCAACACTTTACTCGGGTAATCCATAAGCACAAAAATAAGCAATATTTAAGGAAAATGATCTATCCTGAAGGGGAGTTTTTAGGTTTAAGAATCTGGGATATCGAATGACTGGTCAATTGTCAATCCGCTGCGCTTGTCCATTGGATATTTAAAGTTCAAGGCTGAATGTTATTGCAGTCTTAGCGATTCATATTTATAATTGACTACTCCCAATATTATTGCAATTCATGTCTATTATCTTTCATCTTTTATCTATCTTCTTAAATTTCATATCCACAACTCCTTCCAATACAATGTCTCATTATGATATTTTAAGTTCCAATTCAGCCATTATACGCTGTAACTATAAAAAAACAGTTATATTTGCGGCTTAAATTAAATATGAAAAAAATAAGCTAACACATGGTACTTAACAACTTAAATTACCCACTGGATTTCAAGTTTAAAATTTCGACACTAGCTAGTGACTTCAACATTACTGACAAAAATGGAAATTATGTAGCATACGTACGTCAGAAAATGTTTAAACTGAAAGAAGACGTTATCGTTTTCAATGATGAAAGCAAATCAAAAGAACTTTTCAGAATCAGAGCCAATAAATGGATCGATTTCAATGCTTCTTATTCTTTAAATGATATTGTAGACAATAAAAACTATGGTAGACTGGCAAGAAAAGGAATGCGTTCTATCTGGAAAGCAAGCTACGATATCCTTGATGCTAAAGACCAGCCTAAATTCAAGGTACAGGAAGACAGCGCATGGGTAAGATTCTGGGACAGCTTTGTAGGTGAGCTTCCTATCATCGGAATGTTTACAGGATATTTTCTGAATCCTTCTTATACAGTGACTGGTATCGACGGAAAAGCATACTTTAAACTTAAAAAAATGCCTTCATTCTTCGGAAGAAGATTCCAACTAGACAGATTGATCGACATTGATGATGAGGAAGAAAGCTTAGTAATCCTTTCATTATTAATGATGACCCTTCTTGAAAGAGCAAGAGGCTAACATTTAAAACCACAAGCACATGAAATATTTAGTCATTTTATTTTCTGCATTTCTTTTAGTAGCCTGTAAAAAGGACAAAGAAACAGTTTCTGCAACCAATGGTGCTGATTCTTCAAGCATTGTTAAAGACTCTGCTACGGCAAGCATTCCTTCCGGAAAAATTCAGATTGAAACCATTTCATTTCCTGAAGAAATTAAAGAATGCTCATGCTATTTCGCAAGAAACAAAGCTGATTTTGAAGCCGAGAAATACATCTATGCAGATGATGCCGGAAAAACAGCGTATATGAAACTGGACGGTAAAAGGCTCGCTATGAACCTGATCTCTTCAAGTGATATGGAAGTAGATGAAGAACTGACCAAGGAAATAGAAAATGACGGCTATAAAATCTCTGTAAAAGGCAAAAAAATAAAGGGTGAAGAGGCTTTACTTTTTGAAGGTACCCTAACAATTGAAAAGCCGGATGGCAGTGTTATTACAACACCTATCTATGGAGAATGTGGATGCTAACAACAAAAAAGGAATAAACTCATTATAAAATGAGCTTATCATTCTTTTATACCCGATAAAAATGCTTCTGTATCCCACAGAAGCATTTTTTATTTTGTAAATTTGAGAAAAATAAATTTCAATGGAATTATCTAATATAGAACCGCAGATCATCTGGAAAAACTTCTCCAAATTAAATGCAGTTCCAAGACCATCTAAAAAAGAGGAAAAAGTAATTGCTTTCATCAAAGGATTTGGTGAAAATTTAGGGTTAGAAACTACTGTGGATGAAGTAGGAAACGTAATTATTAAAAAGCCTGCCACTGCAGGAATGGAAAACCGTAAATCTATTGTACTTCAGTCGCATTTGGATATGGTTTGCCAGAAAAATAATGATGTTAATTTTGATTTTGAGACAGAAGGGATCAAAATGGAAATTGATGGGGACTGGGTAAAGGCAAAAGGAACTACTCTGGGAGCTGATAACGGTTTAGGAGTAGCTACCATTATGTCTATCCTTGAAAGTTCAGATATTCCACACCCTGCACTGGAAGCATTATTCACCATTGATGAAGAAACAGGAATGACAGGTGCTATCGGGTTAAAGCCTGGACAGCTTACCGGGCAAATCCTATTAAATCTTGACACAGAAGAGGACGATGAAATTGACATAGGCTGTGCCGGAGGAGTAGACGTTACCATCACTCAAAACTATGCCACAGAAGCTCCGAAAGGACAGGTTGTAAGACTTGAAGTAAAAGGCTTGCAGGGAGGACACTCAGGAATGGATATCCACAAAGGTTTCGGAAATGCCAACATTATCCTGGGAAGGCTTCTTTATAAAGGATTGGAAAATCAAAATATAGAACTGATCTCTATTGATGGTGGCGGATTAAGAAATGCTATTCCGAGAGAAGCTGTTGCTATCATCTCTGTAAGAAATGCTCAGGAGTTCATCCAGGAAGCTACTGTTCTTAAAGCAGAAATTTTAGAAGAATTTGCATCTGTAGAGGCAGGTCTTCAGATCAATATTGAAAATTCTACGTCTTCCGATAAAGCGATTTCAGAAGCAGATTCTAAAAAAGTAATCCTTACTTTGAAAGCTCTTCATAATGGAGTGTACAGAATGAGTCCTGATGTAGCAGACCTTGTGGAAGCTTCCAACAACGTTGCTAGAGTTGAATTGAAAGGCGGAGAATTAAAGATTCTTAACCTTACAAGATCTTCAGTAGACTCTTCTAAATATTCTACGGCAGAACAATTAAAATCTGTAGCTGAGTTAGCTGGAATGAATGTAGTATTCAGTGGTTCATACCCAGGTTGGAAGCCAAGACCAGGATCTGAAATTGTACAGATTATGGAAAAGATCTACACAGAGAAGTTTAATGAAAAACCCCACGTTGTAGCTTGCCACGCAGGTTTAGAATGTGGTATCATTGGAGCGAACTATCCTGAAATGGAAATGGTAAGTTTCGGACCTACCATCAGAGGAGCACACTCTCCTGACGAGAAGGCAAATATTCCTTCTGCTCAGAAGTTCTGGAGCTTCCTGAAAGATATTTTAGCGAATATACCTCAGAAATAAAACATAAAATAATTATATTAAATATCCAAAGTCTTTTGATTTTGGATATTTTTAATTTTAAACTATTAAGATATTTCTTAAGCTCCTTAATCACTAAAATACCTTAATGGTTCCAAAAACATTTAAATATGAAAAGTATCACCGTATTCTGCGGCTCAAGTTTCGGCACGGATAAAATCTATGAAGAGCAGGCATTTTTGCTTGGCCAGACTTTAGCAAAACAAGAAATACAACTCATTTATGGTGGCTCTCAAACCGGTTTAATGGGAACAATAGCCAACGGAGCCTTAAGTGAAAACGGAAAAGTAACCGGAGTTCTCCCCCATTTTTTACAAGCCAAGGAGATTGCCCATAAAAACCTTACTGAGCTGGTTCTCGTAGAAACCATGCATGAAAGAAAAACCAAAATGAATGAGCTTTGTAATGGTGTCATCGTTCTTCCCGGTGGCTACGGAACATTGGAGGAGTTCTTTGAAATGATTACCTGGGCACAGCTTGGCCTTCATAAAAAGCCTATTGGAGTTTTAAATATTGATGGCTTTTATAATGACCTGATTAATTTAGTTGAAAACATGGTAAATAAAGGCTTTTTAAAGGCTGTAAATCGGAATATGCTTCTCATCAGTGACAATATAGATGATCTGCTTGAAAAAATGAGAAACTACCAGGCACCTACTGTGGGAAAATGGATTTCTAAAGATCAGGCCTAATCACAAAAAAAAACAGAATATTTTGAAACATTCTCTATTTTTAAAATTTGTTTTTATATCTGAAGTTTAAGTTTATTACATTTGTGAGAATACTTTCTCACGACTAAAAGAATTAAAACAATGAAAAATGGACTTCTGACAGGCTGTATATTATTAAGCCAAGTCATTTTTGCTCAGTATAATTATCCTAATACTCCTGAAAATCCTGCAACAGACGATTACTTTGGTACCAAAATCACAGATAATTACCAATGGCTGGAAAATCTGAGAAGTCCTGAAGTACAAACATGGTTTAAGGCACAGTCTGATTTCAGCCATAATCTTATCAATACAATTCCTAATCGTAATGCCCTGTATCAAAGAATGAAACAGGTCCAGGAACTTGGTGGAGATTCCTACGGCTATGCAAAACAAAGAGGAAACCTTTATTTCTATGCTAAAACCAAAAAAAATGAAAAGCTTTCCAAACTCTATACAAAAGACGTTTCTACGGGAAAGGAAACTCTGGTTTTTGATCCTGAAACCTATAAAAAGGATGGACAGATCACTGATTTCACAGTAGATTCCAGCGGTAACAAAATTGCCCTGTTATTTTCCAAATCCGGGAGTGAAATTTGTGAGCTTAGAATTTTAGATCTAAAAACTAAAAAATTCCTTAATGATACCTTGTCGCCCATCTGGAGCGAATTCAATTTTGAATTTACTCCGGATGGACAGTATATCACCTATACCAAGATGAGCACAGGAGATCCTAACAGCAATATGTTACTGAAAGAAATGAAGGCGATGCTTCATCAAATTGGGACCAGTCAGGATAAAGACGTAGTATTGGGATCACGTGAGGAATATCCCGAACTCAATATCTTAACAGAACAATTTCCTGAAGTGTCTTTTACAAGTGATTACCAAACCATGATCTTAAGAATTGGATCCACAAAAAGCGAAAACCCCGTTTTTTATGCTCCGATATCTTCTCTTAAAGATAAAAAAATCAAATGGAAGCAGATCATCAAACCATCGGACGAGATTGTACAGACATTCATCAGCGGAGATCAATTGTTTTTTCTTACTCATAAGAATGCCCCCAATTATAAAGTAGGGCTGACAAGTTTATCAAATCCTGATTTCGATCATGCTAAAGTTATTGTTCCTGAAAGCAGTTCTGTCATCACCTCTATCCACAGCTCTAAAAATTATCTATTCTATTCCTTAAGCAATGGGATTACCCAGGATAAATATCAGATAGATCGTAAAACACTCGCCATAAACAAAATTCCTCTGCCTGATGGAATCAATAATTCCATCGCTCTTAATGCCCGTGAAAATGATAATCTGCAATGCTATAACAGTAATTGGCTTACTCCCGGCACTTTTTACGATTACAACCCCGAAAGTGGTAAAGCTGTAAAAAGCAAATATTTTAACGGGAACAGCAACTATCCTGATTACAATGCACTGTATGAAGTAAAAGAAGTGGAAGTAAAAAGTCATGACGGAGCAATAGTCCCACTTTCTATTATTTATCCTAAAAACATGAAAATGGATGGCAGTACTCCAGCTTATATCACAGGATATGGCGGTTATGGAATATCTTACACCCCTCGTTTTTCCAATAGATTATCAGTATTGCTTGAACAAGGCGTAGTACTGGCAGTTGCCCATGTAAGAGGAGGAGGCGAAAAAGGTGACAAATGGCACAGAGACGGAATGAAAGCTAAAAAACCGAATACCTGGAAAGATTTCATCGCATGTTCCGAATATCTTGTGAATCAAAAGTATACTTCTCCCTCGAAGCTTATCGGCAATGGAGCAAGTATGGGAGGAGTCCTTATTGGGCGGGCCATTACTGAAAGACCTGATTTATATGGAGTTGCCATCGCCGAAGTAGGAATGACCAATATTCTCCGTTCTCAAAATTCAGCTAACGGCGATAATCAAATTCCTGAGGTTGGAAATATAAAAAATTCTGAAGATATTAAACATCTTATTGAAATGGATGCTCAAAGCAAGGTGAAAAAAGGTGTAAAATACCCAGCTGTTCTTGTGAGCACCGGAATGAATGATTCCAGAATTACTCCATGGGAACCTGCAAAATTTGCCGCTGTATTACAGAACAGTACCTCTTCCGGGAAACCTGTTTTATTATATGTCAATTATGAAAATGGACATTTTACAAGTGACCTGGATGTAGTCTTCAAAGAATATTCCGATATTTTCGCTTTTGCATTATGGCAGGTGGGACATCCAAAGTTTCAACCAGCTAAGAAATAAAAGTAAAAATTAATAAAACAAAACCCGTTCGAGCTTTTCGAACGGGTTTCTTATTAAGATTAAAAAATATTTTCTAAGGATAAGGAGCAATTTCCACTTCAAGCCCTTCCATTGAATCTGCAATATGCAGCTGGCATCCTAACCGGCTGTTGTCTTTCACGTGGAAAGCTTCAGCAAGCATCGCATCTTCTTCATCGCCCATTGGCTCCAGACCAGGATCATTGATTACGTATACCTGACATGAGGCACACATCGCCATTCCGCCGCATACACCAATAGTACCTTCTTCAGCTAATTCATATGAACGGATGATTTCCATTAAGTTCATGGACATATCCGTTGGAGCGATAACATCGTGGGTTACACCTTCTCTGTCGGTGATTTTAATATTAATATCTGACATAATTCTGCAAAATTAGTCAATTTTTTTCACAACAGCCTTCTCTGCTTCCTTACGGCTTCCGTCAAATCCGTCTACTCCACTTACCGTTGTATATTTTAATACGAATTTTTTACCTGGGTTCAATCTGTTATACACACTCTGGCACATTAAAGTAGCCTCGTGGAAACCACAAAGAATCAGCTTCAATTTTCCAGGATAGGTATTGATATCTCCGATAGCATAAATACCGTCAATATTAGTCTGATAATCAAGTGCATTGTTTACCACAATCGCGTTTTTCTCAATATTTAAGCCCCAGTTTCCGATCTCACCCAATTTTGGAGTCAATCCGAATAAAGGAATGAAATAATCTGTTTCAATTTCAAAAGCATCCTCGCCATCTTTCTGTACAGTAATGGCTTCTACTTTCCCTTCTCCTCTGATACCGGTAACTTCTGCAGGCGTAATTAGTTTAATTTTTCCCTCATTTTTCAGATCCTGAACTTTTTCTACAGAATCCAAAGCTCCTCTGAACTCATTTCTTCTGTGGATCAAAGTTACTTCACTGGCTACGTTAGAAAGGAAAATACTCCAGTCAAGAGCTGAATCTCCACCTCCGGCAATAACTACTCTTTTATTTCTGAAGTGCTCAGGTTCTTTAACAAAATATTCCAACCCTTTTTCTTCATAATCTGCTACATTCTCGAAAGTCGGTTTTCTAGGTTCAAAAGTTCCCAATCCACCCGCAATAGCAATTGCCTTACATCTGTGAACAGTTCCTTTGTTGGTTACCACTTCAAACCATTCATCATCAACCTTTGTATAAGAAACAGCGGTTTCACCTAAAGTAAAACCAGGCTGGAACTGCTTGATCTGTTCCATCAAATTATCTATCAATTCTCCAGCATTCACTGAAGGATATCCAGGAATATCAAAAATAGGTTTCTTAGGATAAAGTTCAGCCAATTGCCCTCCTGGTTGTGGAAGTGCATCAATAATATGGCACTTCATTTTTAAAAGACCAGCTTCAAAAACTGCAAAAAGCCCTGTAGGCCCTGCACCTATGATCAATATATCAGTGGTTATCATAATTTAAGATAATTTAATTATACATGTAGCTGCAAATTTACTAATTTTAATGCGAAGCATATTTAATTGATTCTAGATAAAAAGCTGAGATTTATCAAATATTCATTATTTAAGATATTAAATTTGGCAGTGTTTTTGTAAATGTCATATTATGAAGAAAATTTTAAATTTTTTTGCAGTATTTATATTCTTTTTAGGGTCTGCCCAGATAGACAATATCGCAGACGGCGAATCCATCACACTTAGAATCCATTATGGGTTCTTAAATGCCGGAACCGCCAACTTAACTACTAAGAAGACCACCTACAAAGGTGCCCCCCACCTGTATGTAAAAGGTACAGGACAAACCACAGGTGCTGTAAAGGCTTTCTTCAAAGTAGAAGATCTCTATGAAAGCTTTATTGACAGTGCCAGCGGATTACCGAGCTATTACGTAAGAAATGTACGGGAAGGAGGCTATCGCCAGCATTTTGAGACAGCCTTTAATCACGATAATAACACTCTGATTTTAACTGATAAGAAGACGCCAGCTAATGGTTCCAAAGTCATCAAGTCTGTAAAAGGGGTTCAGGACATGCTTTCATGTTTCTACTATTTAAGGAGTAAAAGTCCTGAGGAACTGAAGGTAGGAACTGTTATCAATATGAATGTATGGATTGATGATGAAATGTTCCCTTTTCAGCTTAGAGTTACAGGCACTGAAAATTTAAAAACAAAATTCGGTACTATTAATTGTTTAAAAATTATTCCGTCTGTAAAAAGCGGCAGAGTATTCAAGGAAAAAGAAGGGGTAACAATGTGGGTTTCTAACGATGCTAACCATATTCCTATGCTTTTAAAAGCTGAGTTGGCCGTAGGTTCTCTGAAGGCTAGTATTGACGATTATAAGAACGTGAAATACCCTTTAAAGTTTACCAAGTAAGCCTATAACCATTTTTTAATGTATCATGCCTGTAATTTTTTACAGGCATTTTTATTTTGAATGTAACAGATCCCGGATACGGATTGTCTTAATTATATAGGCAGACAAAGAGCTGCAGCATGTCAATACTTCTTTGAGATACTTAGTGGATCCGAACTGGAGTATGAGCATAAGAAACAGACACGTGTAAATTTTTCAATAAGATCAGTTTTTAATTACGTTTTGTTTCTTAGGTCAGTAATTAAAAACAAAAACCTCCGGAGCTCCGGAGGTTTATTTTTATAGTGTCTTGAATTGTTCCAAGGTTCTAATATCATTTTCGAAGAACATTCTGATATCACTCATTTGGTAAAGAAGCATTGTAATTCTTTCAATACCCATTCCGAATGCATATCCTGAATATTTCTCAGAATCAATATTCACATTTTTCAGCACGGCAGGATCTACCATTCCACAACCCATGATTTCTAACCAGCCTGTTCCTTTTGTAATTCTGTAGTCAGTTTCAGAGTTTAATCCCCAATATACATCAATCTCAGCGCTTGGCTCAGTGAACGGGAAATAAGAAGGTCTCATTCTGATCTTAGATTTTCCAAAAAGTTCAGTGGTAAAGAACTGGATCGTTTGCTTTAAATCTGCAAAGCTTACGTTCTCGTCAATATATAATCCCTCAATCTGGTGGAAGATACAGTGAGAACGTGAAGAGATAGCTTCATTTCTGAATACTCTTCCCGGAGATAAAATTCTGATTGGAGGCTGGTTTTCTTCCATATAACGGGTTTGTACAGAAGAAGTATGCGTTCTCAAAAGAATATCCGGATTTTGCTCAATAAAGAAAGTATCCTGCATATCTCTTGCCGGGTGATATTCCGGAAGGTTCAATGCGGTGAAGTTATGCCAGTCATCTTCAATCTCTGGACCATCTGCTACAGCAAATCCAATTGATTTAAAGATTTCAATAATTCTGTTTTTAACCAGGTTGATAGGATGTCTTGATCCCAGTTCCAATGGAAACGCAGGTCTAGTAAGATCTTCTTTTTCTACTACAACAGAAGCTGCGGAAGCACTTTTCAAGTCTTCCAATTTCACGGCAACTGCTTGCTTCAAAGTATTGATCTTCTGCCCGAATTCTTTCTTCTGGTCGTTAGGAACTTCTTTAAATTTTTCAAAAAAATCATTCAGAACTCCTTTTTTACCGTTGTACTTGATACGGAAGTTTTCTATCTCTTCCTTAGAGGTAGCATTGAAGCCGTTTACTTCGATCAGTAGTTCTTCTATCTTTTCTATCATTATTTTACCCTTTCAAAATGTTTTGCAAAAATACGACTTTTAAGTTGAATAATAAGTCCATCATAAAAAAATCTGCCTCTTTTTCGGGAGGCAGACTTCAATCACTTATTTCACTTAAATAAAAAAATTATTTCTTTTCTAAAGCTTTAACGTTGATCTGAAGAGTTACCTCGTCTTTAATCACTCCGTTTTCAGCAGGAGCCTGGAACTTCACGCCAAACTCTTCTCTTTTGATATCCTTAGGCTCAGTAGCTACACTCACTTCTCCGTCTTTCACAGAAACATTGGCTTTAAACTGAACTGGTTTTGTAATTCCTTTGATCGTTAAATTACCATCCAAAAGAGTATTATAATCACCTTCTGTAGCAGGAGTAACTTTTGTAATTTCATAAGAAGCTGTCGGGAATTTTTCTACTTCGAAGAAATCACCACTCTTAAGATGACCGTTTAATTTACCCATATCTTCCGGACTGTCTTTCAAGTCTACAGAGGTCAGGGAATTCATATCAGCAACAAATTTACCGCTTTCCAGTTTTCCGTCCTTCACCGTTACATCTCCGCTTTCAAACCTGATAGTTCCGAAATGGCTTGTATTTTCAGATTTAAATACTTTGTATCCTTTCCATTCAACCTTACTGTTTAGCGTATCCAAAGTATACTGGTTACCATCCTTGGTTGTAGTCACCTCATTACTTTCACTGGTAAGCGGTTTGTCTTTTTTGCAAGAAACCATTACGGCAGCAATAAATAAAGCAGGAATAGCTAACGAAAACAGTTTTTTTCTCATTTTTGATATATTTTTATTACTCCTGCTAATATAATAAAAAAAATTATTTTTTCATAAAAACCTTACATTTGTAATATGCTTTTAGAAATAAACAATTTATTCTTCTCTCATAATAAAGAAAAACCACTGTTTCAAAACCTCAACTTAAGATTTGAGGCCAATAAAATCATTGCCCTTGCAGGAGAAAGCGGTTGTGGGAAATCTACCCTTTTAAACCTTGTATATGGGCTCCTTGATTGGGAAAGTGGTGAGATCATTTTCAATGGTACCAAACTGTTGGGTCCCAAAGGAAATCTTGTTCCAGGAGAAGCTGAAATGAAGTTTGTAGCACAGAATTTTGATCTGATGCCTTATGCTACCGTTGCCGAAAATGTAGGAAAATTTATTTCGAATATCAATTTAACGAAGAAAAGAGAAACTGTTATCGAACTTCTTGAAGTAGTGGGCCTTCAGGAGTATGCTGATGTACTTCCTAAATATCTTAGTGGCGGACAGCAACAAAGAGTAGCCATTGCAAGAGCGCTTTCTGTAATGCCTAAACTGCTTATCCTTGATGAACCCTTCAGTAATCTTGACTTCCCAAGGAAAATTGAGCTCAGGGAAAGACTTTTCCGGTACGTAAAGGAACATCAGATCTCCCTTATAATTTCTACCCACGAACTTCAGGATATTATGCCATGGCTGGATCAGATTGTTATTCTTCAGAATGGAAGGCTTATTCAGAATGACAGCCCGGAAGAGACCTATAAGACCCCATATAATTCTTATGTTGCCAAGCTATTTGGTGAAGTGAATATCTTTAGCGAAACCGAAGCGGCAGATTTTCAGCTTTCGAAGTTCTTCTATTATCCAAAAGGGATAAAAATATCTGAAAATGGCCTTGAAGCTGAAGTTCTGGAAAGCAGATTCGCAGGAAATTACTATTGGAATAAGATTAAAGCAAGAAATAAGGAATTAGTGATGTATACTGATGATAAACTCCATAATTCTGTTAGTATTTCATTTATTTAAGCTGAAGGATATCAACTTCCATTCTTGAAATTGTGGTTTTTTCAGAGTTCAAAGCCTTACTGTTATCTGAAACTGTATAACTCATAGATTTCCTTATACTTATCAACAAAAAAAATACAAACATAAGAATCTGTTATTAAACTTTTTCTTACATTTGTATTCCCACAGCATAAGGAAATTATTGGTTATTTCTCTTTCTGCCTTTTAGACGGACATTAGCAATTTTGCAATTAAGTCTTTGAAAGATTACACTGTCCAATTTTTTCCTTTTTTATGGGTTAATCAATATCAAAGGGCATTATAATTATGCTTTCTTCACAAATTCCGACTTTAAAGCCATTGCTCCGAAACCATCAATTTTACAGTCAATATTATGATCACTTCCAGGTCTTAAACGGATATTTTTCACTTTAGTTCCTGCTTTCACCGGTTTTGGTGCTCCTTTTACAGGAAGGTCTTTTATAACCACTACAGAATCACCATCCTGAAGTTCATTTCCGTTAGAGTCTAATATTTTACCTTCATTTGCTGCTTCAGAAGCAACTTCTTCAGGGTTCCATTCGTAGAAACACTGAGAACATACCATCATGTTATCGCTTGGGTAAGTAAACTCAGAGCTACATTTCGGACAAAGTACCGTATCACTCATATTTTTAATTTTTTGCAAAGGTAGCGCTTTTTAAAGGTTGAAGTCAAGAGGTAAAGCTCAGTATAGTAGATAATAAGCGGATATTATTTTTGCACCACTAAGTGAATTAACACAAGTCAAATGAACCAAATGCAAAGAAAATAAAGTATATTGATGAACAGCATATATTTTGTAAGCAAAGATATTTCATTTAAGCAAAAAACCAGGTTCATTCATCACTGAACGAAAGGCTTTTGTAAACAAATAAAAATTATAAATTTTCGGAAAATTCTTACAAATTCACCATTCAAATTTATTTCTATTATCAAAAAACAACAAATACAACGAATAAATATTATAGGTAATTTACCTCTTAACAAGTTCCAAGCTGAATTTTAATGACATAAAAAATTATAAATTTTGAGAACCAGCTATTCATTCAAACATTTCCACTTTAGGGCTCTGAAACTCTATAGCACCCAAACTCTACAACTCAATCTTCAACTCTCAACTTTAATTCGTATTTTTGCAGATTCAAACAGCGAAGCAAACTTATGGAACTTATTCACAGAAACTTGGCAATCGGGATTCACGATGCCTTACAGGAAACATTTTTTGAGAAAAATAAATATGCCGATAAAGTTATTGAAAGACTTTTAAAAGCAAACAAAAAATGGGGAAGCCAGGACAGAGCCGTTGTTTCTGAGATTTTCTACAATATCATCCGTTGGAAAAAACGTCTTGAATATTATATGGGCGAAGGGGTGAAACCTAACAATATCTATAAACTTATCATTGCTTACCTCCTTTGGAGTAAGACCAATTATAAAAAATTTGAAGAGTTTGACGGAATCAAAATTGCTGATATCCTTACCAAACTTAAAAAGAACACAGTTCCTACCAAAGCCATTGAACATTCTATCCCGGATTGGTTGGCAGAAACTCTGGAAAAAGAATTGGGTGCTAACTGGGAAAAAGAAATGACTGCCTTAAATGAGCAGGCTCCTACTGTTTTAAGAACCAATTCATTAAAAACAACAACAAAGGAACTTATTTCTGACCTTTCAGACGAAGGAGTTGTATCCTTCCCTATCAAAAACTATCCTGATGCAGTACAGCTGGAAGAGAAAAAGAATGTTTTCCTTACAACTGCTTTTAAAGAAGGGTTGTTCGAAGTTCAGGATGCTTCTTCTCAGAAGATCGGATATTTCCTTGATGTAAAAGAAGGACAAAGAGTAATAGATGCCTGTGCGGGCGCAGGAGGAAAAACACTTCACCTGGCAGCATTAATGAGAAATAAAGGCCAGATTATAGCTTTGGATATTTTCGAATGGAAACTGGCTGAATTGAAACGTCGCGCCAAGAGAGCCGGGGCTCACAATATTGAAACCCGTATGATCTCTGACAATAAGGTGATCAAACGTCTTCATGATAAAGCTGACAGATTATTGATTGATGCACCATGTTCCGGACTTGGAGTTTTGAAAAGAAATCCGGACAGCAAATGGAAAATTGATCAGGATTTTATTGACAGAATCAAAAAAGAGCAGCAGCAAATCCTTCAGGACTATTCTAAAATGCTTAAAAAAGGAGGAAAAATGGTGTATGCAACATGCTCTATCCTACCTTCTGAAAACAATCTTCAGGTAGAAGAATTCCTTAAAAATAATCCTGGATTTAAAATGCTTAAGGACGAAAAGGTAATGCCTAGCGAAGGATATGACGGATTCTATATGGCATTGATTGAAAGAGTTTCTTAATTGATTAACTTTACCATACAACGATAAATAAAAAACTACTCAAAAGAGTAGTTTTTTTTATTTTTAAAACAAATTATGTAACATTTTACCCTTATTTCCTACTAACTCTATAGATTAACCGTTTTGATACTGTAGTATTTAAAAATACTTTGCAGTAAAATATAGTATGAAAAAAGAGCTGACCTTGACTTTCTGACTGCTATTCAACATGCCTGTCTTCTGTACAGACTTACAGGAAACAATGTCACAGTTCCTATCCCAGAAAATTCACAAAACGATTACTCTTTAAATAACCGGCTAACCATATTCTTCCTTAATAAAGGAAAAATTCATAAGTCTGAATAATACAGCTAGTAAGAAAAATAATTTATCTTACTGGTAAAAACCTTATTAAAGGTCTATAAAAACAAAACCTTCTTGCATGAGAATTGCAAGAAGGTAAAAACACAAATGATGAAAAAAAATTATTTCGAGCCACAAAGTAAGGGCTAAAATTCGCATAATAAATTATCATATATTAAGAAATATGTCATTTTTATTTTGTATATGGAGTACATTAATTTTAGCCCAACGAAAAAAATCAATCAAAAACCTAATAATTCATTCAAATAGTTAATATTTTTCTTTAAAATAGATTAATTGATTAAATTTTTTAATTAATACATATTTTTTATTGTTATTTATAAATACCACCTTTACTTTTGTCTCATAAATAATAAAAAATATGTGTGGAATTGTATGCTTATTCGATGCCAAGCAAAAAACTGAGATATTAAGGCCTCAGGTTTTAGAAATGTCAAAAAAGATCCGTCACAGAGGACCAGACTGGAGTGGAGTTTTTCAGGATGAGAAAGTAGTTTTCTCTCATGAAAGGCTTGCCATTGTAGACCCTACATCCGGAAAACAACCTCTATTTACTAAAGATGGGAAAGTAGTATTAGCTGTAAACGGTGAAATTTACAATCATAGAGAATTAAAAGAAGAATTTCCTGATTATGAGTTTCAGACTCAATCCGATTGTGAGGTTATTCTCGCTCTTTACAGAAAATATGGAAAAGATTTTGTTGAAAAGCTGAATGGTATTTTCGCATTTGCATTATATGACACTGAAAATGAAATATACCTGATTGCCCGTGACCATATGGGAATCTGCCCTCTTTACCAGGGATGGGATAAGAACGGAAATTATTATGTAGCTTCTGAACTAAAAGCTCTGGAAGGGGTATGCAAAAAGATTGAGACTTTCTTACCGGGACATTTGGTATACAGCAAAGACGGAGCAGAACTTCAGCAATGGTATACCAGAGAATGGGAAAGCTTCGACCACGTAAAGGAAAACGAGACAGATATCTCTAAATTAAGAAAAGGCCTTGAAGATGCTGTTCACAGGCAATTGATGAGTGATGTGCCTTACGGAGTATTGCTTTCCGGCGGGTTAGATTCTTCTGTTATTTCAGCAATTACTGCAAAATTTGCCAGACAAAGAATTGAAAGTGGCGATACTCAGGAAGCATGGTATCCAAGATTACACAGTTTTGCTGTAGGACTTGTGGGATCTCCTGATTTAGCAGCAGCTCAAAAAGCAGCGGAACATATCGGTTCTGTACATCATGAGGTTAATTTCACGGTTCAGGAAGGGCTGGATGCCGTACGTGATGTAATTTATCATCTGGAAACTTATGATGTAACCACTATCAGAGCTTCCACCCCAATGTATCTTTTGGCGAGAGTTATCAAATCTATGGGGATTAAAATGGTATTATCCGGAGAAGGTTCTGATGAGCTGTTCGGAGGCTACCTTTATTTCCACAAAGCTCCTGATGCCAAAGAATTCCATGATGAGACAGTAAGAAAACTTGGAAAACTTCACCTGTACGACTGCTTGAGAGCTAACAAAGCTTTAATGAGCTGGGGAATAGAAGGAAGGGTACCTTTCCTTGACAAAGAATTTATGGATATTGCTATGACTATTAACCCAAAAGATAAAATGATTAACGTCTCTGAAGGAAAAATTGAAAAATGGGTATTAAGAAAAGCCTTTGAAGACATCCTTCCGGCCTCTATTGCATGGAGACAAAAAGAACAGTTCTCTGACGGTGTGGGATATTCCTGGATCGATACCCTGAAAGAAGTAGCTGAAAAAGAGGTTACGGATGAGATGATGGCTAATGCAAGATTCAGATTCCCTTTAAACACTCCACAAAACAAGGAAGAGTACCGATACAGAACTATTTTCGAAGAGCACTTCCCTAGTGAAACAGCTGCTGCAACAGTACCTTCAGTTCCATCAGTAGCATGCTCCACTCCTATTGCTTTGGAATGGGATGAGGCTTTCAAAAAAATGAATGACCCTAGCGGAAGGGCTGTAAAGGTGCATGAGACATCTTATTAATTAATTTGGAGTTAGAATTATAATAAATGGTCAATTCGCTTCGCTTGTATTTTAAATGTTCAAAGTCTAAGATTCAACGCCTAAAATCATCGTGGATACGGAGTATATTTACGATTCAGCTGCAGAGCAAAATTGACTATTAACATGTATATGCTTTAAACTTCTTATTTCTAACTTCTACCACAATAATTTATTAATCCTGTAGCAATACGGGATTATTTTTTGAATTAACAATAACAATATAGCATAATTTAACTGACGATCAAAAATAATATCTAATAAATAATTATATTTGGAAAACGAAAATATCAATTATAAAAAAATGAGAAGAAACCTTACTGTTTTATTTGCCTTATTATCCATCAGTTTTGCTTTTGGACAGGGAAAATATGGCAAATATCTGAACTCAAAAAAGCTTGCTTTAGCTTATAAAAGCGTGAAAGATGCTGATAAGGATGACTATTACCAACAGTTTTACTGGCTGGTGAAAGCTGAGCAACTTAAGACTTATCCTCACCTAAAGGATATAAAGCCGGTAGTACTGTATGAATTTGTAAAAAAAGTGAATCCCCAGAATCCTACAAAAAAATTGGATGACAGATCTAAGGAACTTAGAGCAACAGCAGAATTATCTTTAAATCAATACTTCAAAAACAAGAACTTTGAGAATAACTCTGTTCTTATGTATAACCTTGAAACATACGTTGATCCTTCAAAAGGGCAGTTTTATACTAAAGTTGACCCGGAAAAGATCAAAGAACTGGTTCCTAAAGAATTGTTTGCCTTCAATTCATACAACAGAAATTTAGGAGAGGAAAAAACCTATTACCTTTGGGTAGACAAGAAAAAAGATGATCTTAACATTGTAGATATTATCCCTAGTGAAAAAGATGACAAAGCATTCTACACAAGATTAAGACAGTATCTTCCAAACTATAAGTTTTCAAAATATGTTCCGACAGTTAAAAAAGGAAACAAGACGGATAAAACAGATATAGAATATTATTACATTATGCCTTTCGAGCAGAATACCGATAATATTGAATACAAAACAAAAGATTTCAAAAATTTCACTTTAAGCCAATACAGAAAAGCCGGTGATGAGTGGAAAGGAGTAGAAAAGCCTAAAAAATAAATCAAAAAGTCCTGTGATATTGGACTGCCCCCAAAAAGTTAGACACTTTTTAGGGGCATTTTTTTATGTATAGAAAAGAAAAATTTAGCGTTGCTTTCAAATTAGAATGTATTAACCTCCACAAAAATTCTCATCGTTCAATTGGATCTATAGCAACAGAGAAAGGATTTAACGAAAGTAATCTACGCAAGTGGATGGGCTTTTATAATAAGTACGGAATCTCGGGTTTACAACCAAGAAGAAATAAGATCTATTCTGTGAATTTCAAGGTTAAAGTTTTAAAAACTATCGAAATAGAACATATCTCACAAAGAGAAGCATGTATCCGATTTGATATCGCAGCTCAATCTACCGTGCTGAATTGGCAAAGGGATTACGAAAAAAGTGGTATTTTAGGATTAAAGAATAAACCTAAAGGAAGGCCCTGTATTATGAGTGATTACAAGCGTAAAAAAAGAAAGTCTGATAAGCCATTGACCAGAGAAGAAGAACTTTTATTGGAAAACGAAAGATTGCGAGCTGAAATTGATTTTCTAAAAAAGTTAGACGCCTTAACTCTCAAAAAGAACAAGCAGAGGCCATCGAAGGATTAAGGCGAAAATATAATCTGTCGCTCCTGCTGGATTGTACAGGTATGGCCAGAAGTAGTTTCTATTACCATCAGAAAGCTCTTAATAAAAAGGATAAGTATGGAAAAGTAAAAACTTTGATCAAACAGATTTATCATAGGCATAAAGGTCGATTTGGATACCGTCGTATTACTTTGATGATGAAACAGCAAGGAATTGTAATTAATCATAAAACGGTCTTAAGACTAATGAAGGCACTGGGATTGAAAAGTATCATTAGGGTTAAGAAATACAGATCTTATCGGGGAGAGCAAGGCAGGATAGCACCAAATATTCTGGAGAGGAACTTTAAGGCAGATCAGCCAAACAGAAAATGGGCCACTGATGTGACAGAGTTTAACGTATCAGGCAGTAAATTGTATCTTTCGCCGATAATTGACCTTTACAATGGCGAGATTATCAGTTATGATCTCTCGGAAAGGCCTGTCTTTGCGCAGGTTATGAATATGCTCAAAAAAGGGTTTAGAAAGATTAAGAATACTGAAAACCTCATTATCCACTCTGATCAAGGCTGGCAATATCAAATGAAAACCTATCAGCACATGTTAAAAGAAAAAGGCATTATCCAAAGTATGTCCCGCAAAGGAAACTGCCTTGATAATGCGGTAATAGAAAACTTCTTTGGAACTTTAAAATCTGAAATGTTCTATATTAAGAAATTTAAAACCATTGATGAACTCAAAAAAGAAATAAAGAAGTATATCAATTACTATAATAACGACAGAATAAGACTTAATCTAAAAGGAAAGAGTCCGGTACAGTACCGAACTCTTTCATATAATAATATTGTTTAATTTTGTCTAAACTTTTGGGTGCAGTCTATATTTCACAGGACTTTTTTAATTTTATATGGATTTCTTTATCTAAGAATTGAAATGCTTAAAGTAAGCACTTTCTTCAAATAAAATAAGCCTGGATCTTTTTAAATATTCCAGCCTATACAAAATGACAGAAACAAGCACCCAACAGACACCCGTAAAGAAAATCCTTCCACTGATTCTGGCTACTGCTATTTTTATGCAAATGCTGGATTCAACCATTCTTAATACTTCTCTTCCCTCTATAGCCAAAGATCTGCATGAGTCTCCGCTTAACATGCAGAATGCGATCATCAGTTATGTATTAACCCTGGCAGTATTTATGCCTGCAAGTGGATTTTTGGCAGACCGATTCGGAACGAAGAAAGTATTTATTTTCTCATTAGTTTTATTCAGTCTGGGTTCTTTATTCTGTTCTTTATCCCAAAACCTCACCCATCTTGTTATTTCAAGGGTTATTCAGGGAGTTGGAGGAAGTTTGATGACTCCGGTTGGAAAACTGGCCCTTATTAAAACCTTTAATAAAAGCGAATTGCTTAAAGCCATGAACTTTGCTATTATTCCGGCGCTAATCGGGCCTGTACTCGGTCCGTTGGTAGGAGGTTATATGGTAGATTACCTTTCATGGCACTGGATATTTCTCATCAATATTCCTATTGGTTTTTTAGGGATCATTTTGGGATTAAAGTTCATGCCCGATTACAAATCTGATGATGTAGATTTTGACTTAAAAGGTTTTTTTATTTTTGCTGCTTCTTCTCTCCTGCTTTCTGTTTCACTGGAACTTTTCGGAGATATGCAGAATATTACTCCGGTTCTCATTATATTTATCCTGGGGTTCCTGTTTCTCTACTATTATTATAAACATGCTAAAAAAGGCGGCCACCCTATTTTTCCGCTAAACCTTTTTCAGGTAAGAACTTTCCGTGTGGGAATTGTAGGAAACCTGGCAACAAGATTAGGAATCAGTTCTGTTCCATTGCTTCTTCCACTGATGATTCAGATTGCTTATAAACAGTCTGCCGTAACTTCAGGGTGGATTATTGCTCCCATGGCTCTCACCGCCATATTCGGAAAATCATCTGTTATTAAAATCCTTGATAAATATGGTTACCGGCAAACATTAATGGTCAATACCTTTATTATTGGAACCCTTATCTGTATGCTGGCCATCCCTGATATTCACACTTCACTGTACTGGTTTGTTCCTATTATTGCCATACTTGGATTTTTCAACTCTATCCAGTTCACTTCTATGAATACCATTTCCATTGCAGATCTCCGGAATTTCCAGACCAGCAGTGGTAATTCTTTACTATCGGTTAATCAGCAGCTTGCAATAGGCTTTGGTATTGCTTTTGGGCTGATTGTTTTAAAATTATATGAAAATTCAAACCTCATTCAGGGTGAAACTCACAATGCTTTCCGGTATACTTTTCTTACCGTAGGAATATTAACAATCTTATCAGGATTTGTGTTTAGAAGGCTGCATATTTCAGACGGAAAAAACATGAAATCGAAAGACGAATAATTAAAGTTATCACCATTTCAGGCTGCCTTTCCGCTCCTAACGAACTTATCACAGATCAATGCATCTGCTTTATAAGTATGGTACTTTTGTTTACATAAAATCAACAATATTATGGCAACTAAAAAAGTAGAAATGGTAGTATCTCCAAGACCTGCACACTTTGTAGGTGACGGTTTTAGAGTGCATAATTTTATTCCGGGCGTACATGGATTGGATATGAAGAGAATGGATCCTTTCATTATGCTTGATTATAACTCAAAATTTCATTTCAATGGTTCAGACAGACCAAGAGGAGTGGGAGTTCATCCACACAGAGGTTTTGAAACAGTAACCATAGCCTATAGCGGTAAAGTAGAACATCACGACAGTGCAGGAGGTGGTGGGATCATCGGAGAAGGCGACGTACAGTGGATGACTGCTGCTAAAGGCGTTCTGCACAAAGAATATCATGAAACAGAATGGGCAAAACAAGGCGGAATCTTTCAGATGGTGCAGCTTTGGGTGAATCTTCCAGCAAAAGACAAGATGAGCGCTCCAAAATACCAGGCCATTGAAAATTCTAAAATGGAAAAAGCTGACCTTGGTGCAAACGGTTTTGTAGAAGTAATTGCCGGAGAGTTTGACGGGCACAAAGGTCCTGCCTTCACCTTCACTCCCGTTCATATGATGAATGCCAAGCTTAAAGCTGGTGGTAAAGCAGAATTCAGTTTTCCTGCCCATTTTAATACTGCAGCTTTGGTAATTGAAGGAAATATTACTGTGAATGGAGAAGAACATGTAAAAACAGATCATCTTGCTCTGTTTAAAAATGAAGGAGAAACCTTCACCATTGAGGCTCAGGAAGATTCAATTGTGTTAATCATCAGCGGAGAACCTATTAATGAACCGATCTTCCCTCACGGGCCTTTCGTGATGAATACCAGAGAGGAAATTATGCAGGCTTTTGAGGATTTTAATACCGGAAAATTCGGATATCTTGAAGATTAAAGAATAGAATTAAATTTTCCTTAATCTTAAATAACCTCATTTTTACTAACTTTATATATCATTATATCAGGTGGAAGTGTAAAAGATTAATGTTAAGTAATGTTCGAGGATATAAACCTTATAGATTTCGAAAACCTATAAGGTTTGTTTTCTCACCACATTTCTTTGATAATACTAAGAATATTAATCTCTTAAACCCCATCTCTAATCAGCTTTAATACAAAATTATGAAACCGGAATTTGAAAACATATCCCTTGTAAAAACCGACAAAAGATTTGAAATAGAAGTTAAAGGGCATTATGCCTTCATTGACTATCGCGAAACTTCTCATCAGATTGCTTTGATACATACAGAAGCAGAACCGGAACTTGCCGGAACAGGTGCGGCTGCAGCCGTAGTGGAAAAAACACTGAACTATATTGAAGAAAGCGGTAAAAAGCTCCTCCCGTTCTGTCCGTATGTTTTTGCCTTTATCAAAAAGCATCCTGAATGGAAACGTATCGTAGATGAAAAATTTGAAGGATACGATAAACTGTAAACCTTCATCAGTATTATTTAAACAAACATTTATAGCATTACATTATTATGTCAAATATTGGACTTATCATTGAGGAAAAAGCAGCCGATATCGGAAATTTCCTGGTAGGAAGACTTCTTCCGTTCCGTGAAAAAAGAGCTGTAGGCCCTTTTGTTTTTATTGACCACATGGGCCCTTCGGAATTAAAGGATTATCAGAATCTTGATGTACCCCCACACCCGCATATCGGATTATCTACCCTTACTTACCTGCTTGAAGGTTCTATTTTCCATAGAGACAGTATTGGAAGTGCTCTTGAGATCAAGCCAGGAGCCGTTAATTGGATGACTGCCGGAAAAGGGGTGGTACACTCTGAAAGAACTCCGGAATATTTAAGACACAGTGATAAGAGACTTCACGGATTTCAGATCTGGGTAGGCCTTCCTAAACATCTTGAACAGTCTGAACCTACTTTCCATCATATTGAGGCAGATGAAATCCCGGTTTGGGAAGAAGACGGAATTCAGTATAAATTAATTGCAGGAGAAGCATTTGGAAAAATGTCTCCTGTTCCGGTACACAGCAAGTTATTTTTCATTGAGATCAAAACCAAAGAGGCTAAGAAAATCAGCATCGGAAAAGACCTTTATGGTGAAGCAGCTATGTATGTGCTGGATGGAACGGTAACCACCGACGGCAATTCTTATGGTTCAAAACAACTGATGATTGCCAAAGATACCAAGCTTTGTGAGTTTGATATGAGCGAAAACGGTACGGTTTATCTTTTCGGTGGCGAACCTTTTGATGAAGAACGTTTTATCTTCTGGAACTTTGTGAATTCTGACAAAGAAATGATCGATCAGGCTAAAGTGAACTGGAATGATCAAAATCATGATGCATTTCCATTAGTTCCGGGTGATGAAGAAGAATATGTTCCGCTGCCAAAGGCTATTTTAAACAGAAAATAATTACACCGGAAAGAAAACCATGAAAATATTAGCATTTGCAGGGAGCAGCTCCTCTACATCCATTAACAGGGAGCTGGTAAGATTTGTTCTAAAAGACTTCCAGGAAGAAGAAATTAACTTCATTGATCTGAATAATTTCACCATGCCTGTTTTTTCGGTAGATCTTGAAAAGAAAGGATTTCCGGATGAAGCCCATCATTTTTTAAAGGCCATTGAAGAATGTGATGTTATCATCTGTTCTCTTGCAGAGCATAACAGATCTTACAGCGCTGCTTTTAAAAATGTTTTTGACTGGGCATCAAGGATCAATGTGAAGGTATTTCAAAACAAACCGATGCTTCTGATGAGTACTTCTCCCGGAGGCTATGGAGGCGGGAATGTGATGAATACAGCCAAAACATTCTTCCCTCAGTTTGCAGCAGATATCAAGGATACTTTTTCTCTACCCAAATTCTATGAGAACTTTGATCTTGAAAGCGGAGTGATTAATCCTGATATGCTCAGTGAACTGAAAACAAAAATTGAGAACTTTAAAAACATCATTAAAAACAATGACTAAGGGAAGACTGGAAGCATTCAGTGATGGGGTTCTGGCCATCATCATCACCATCATGGTTCTTGAGCTGAAAGTACCTGAAGGAAGCAGCTGGGCGAGTCTCAAACCTCTTCTTCCTAAGTTTTTAGCTTATATTTTCAGTTTTATCTATGTAGGAATTTACTGGAACAACCATCATCACCTGTTCCAGGCAGTAAAAAAGGTAAACGGAAGTATCCTTTGGGCCAACCTTCATTTATTATTCTGGCTGTCTCTGATGCCTATTGCCACAGAATGGATCGGCACCACAGGTTTTGCAGAAAACCCTGTAGCAACTTATGGAGTGGGCTTGGTGATGTGTGCCATTGCCTATACTATTCTGGAGAATCTTATCATTAAGTATGAAGGTGAAACTTCGAAGCTGAAGGAAGCCATTCATACAAAATATAAAGAAAATATATCCATCATATTTTATATCCTGGGAATCGCTACTTCATTTTTTTATCCTTATATTGCCATAGGTTTTTATTACATTGTGGCTCTTATATGGCTGATTCCGGACAGAAGAATCGAAAAATCATTAAAAGACAATTAATATGGAAACACACGAATATCCCAACGGCGACATTACTGTCATCTGGCAGCCCCAAAAGTGTATCCACTCGGCTGTATGTGTAAAAATGCTTCCCAAAGTCTACAATCCGAAAGACAGACCCTGGATAAAAGCAGAAAATGCAACCCCTGAAGAACTCAAAAAACAGATAGATCAATGCCCGTCAGGAGCATTAAGTTATAAATTCAATACTGAAAAATAATGGCGGTAACGGTAAAAGCAAGTTTAGGAAAAACAAAATATTATACGGAGGTAAAAGCGGGAGAAAATACGATCATTACCGATGAACCTATAGATAAAGGTGGGCAGAACAAAGGATTCAATCCCTTAGAAATTCTGGCAACCTCTTTAGCAAGCTGTACAGCAGCAACTCTAAGAATGTATATTGAAAGAAAGGAATGGGATGTGGAAAATATCAACGTTGAAGTGGAACTAGAGAACTTCCCTTTAACCAAAAGGGCAGTCTTCAAAAGGGATATCAGTTTCGATGGGATTTTAGATCCTGAACAGATGAAAAGACTTCACACAATTGCTGATGCCTGCCCTGTACATAAAATACTAACCAACGATATCGAAATATTAACTAAATTCTCATAAAACATGATCGAAGTAAAACAAAACAACGACGAAAAACACGGAAGTTTTGAAGCTTTCATAGATGGAAGACGCGCAGGAATGATGACCTACACCTGGGCAGGAGAAGAAAGATTTATTATTGACCACACGGAGGTGGAAGAAGCCTACAACGGAAAAGGAGTAGGTAAAGAAATGCTTTTGGCGGCTGTAGATTTTGCAAGAAAAAACGGGAAGAAGATCATTCCGTTGTGTCCTTTTGCGAAAGCCAGCTTCCAGAAGAGTGAGGAATTGCAGGATGTTTTGGTGAACTAATCACTGCTTCCACCCTTACAATACAGACCTTTCAGAGTAAATCTGGAAGGTTTTTTATTTATACTGGCTAGTGTTTTTTATTTTAACGCTGAGTTCACAAGGGTTTTATTTAAATTCCTAAAAAGCGTTCGCAAGGGCGTTGCACTCAGCAGAGATGGGATTACAGACTGTTTTTTCTTAAACACAAAGCTTTAATTAAGCTTGCTGTTACATTTTAAGGATGCTAAGAGTGAATCGATTTTTAATCGATTTGATGAAGCGAATCTGCCATTCGTTATTATTAAAAATAGAAATGATGAAAACAGAGAGAATAATTGCTTATATGAGCTTCATAACTTCCTGCTTCCAGCTCCCAGCTTCAGGCCGGCTTTGACTCATGCTAAGGTCAATTCCCCAGAATAATTACATAAAAACTGCCTCTGCACTAAATTCACGATTCACGATGGTTCTTTTTTATATATTTGCTAAAATTTAAAATCTAAGCATGAATCCAGGAACTGTCCTTTTGCTGTTTGTCTTTATCTATTTCATCGGTCTTTTGGTGATTTCTTATTTTACCAGCCGGAATTCTGACAACCAGTCCTTCTTTATCGGCAATAAAAAAAGTAAATGGTGGCTCGTAGCATTCGGAATGATTGGTACCAGCTTAAGCGGAGTTACCTTTATTTCAGTTCCGGGGACCGTCGGGAAAATGACCGGATCAGAATATATTTACGGAGGTTTTGAATATTATATGATGGTGATTGGTTTCTTCATCGGATACTTTATTGTGGCTGCCATTCTTCTGCCATTGTATTATAAGATGAATCTTACTTCCATTTATACGTATCTGGGGAAAAGGTTCAATGTAGAAGCACATAAAATCGGGTCTATATTCTTTATTATTTCAAGAGCTATTGGGGCAACAGCCAGGTTATACCTTGTGGTGAATGTCCTTCAGATTTTCCTTCTTGAAGGATTAGGAGTTCCGTTTTGGGTAACCTCTATGGTACTTTTACTGATGGTACTTCTCTATACTTTTGAGGGCGGAGTGAAAACAATTGTCATTACAGATACTTTACAGACTTCCTTCATGATTATCAGTCTCGTAGCCTGTATTGTTTATATTTTATCCAATCTTAATATGTCTTTTGGTGAAGCATATACAATTCTGGAACAGAAAAATTATACCCATTTCATCAATTTCGATCCTAATTCCAAGACTTTTTTCCTTAAAACCATTCTGGGTGGAATCTTCATTACGATTGCCATGACCGGGCTGGATCAGGAAATGATGCAGAAAAATATTTCTGTAGATAACCTTAAAAATTCAAAGAAAAACATGCTTACATTCGCGGGAACTCTTCTGCTGGTTAATCTTGCCTTCTTATTTTTAGGTGGTTTACTTTATCTTTTTGCATTACAACATGGAGCAGAATATGGAACAACAGGTACAGATCCTGTAAGCAATATCTTCGGTTTCAAAGATGCTTCAGGAAACATCACCAATATCATGGGCGATGATCTTTTCCCTGCATTATCTCTTAACGGCCATTTCCCTATGATGATCTCCGTTATTTTTATCATTGGATTGATATCAGCATTATTCCCTTCTGCAGACGGGGCTTTAACGGCTGTAACAAGCTCATATTGTGTAGATTTATTAAATCTTAATGAGGATAAAACCAAAACTGAAAAAGAAAAGAAAAACCTGCGTATGAAAGTACATTTAACTTTCACGGTGATGTTCTTTATCCTGATCATGGTATTCAAAGCTCTTAATGACAAATCTATTGTCTACCTGATCATGGAAATTGCCGGATATACGTATGGACCGTTATTAGGACTTTTTGCTTTCGGAATCTTCACCAAGTTCAAAATTTCAAAAAAATATTCGATCCTTACAGTAACTATTTTAGCTCCTATCATCACTTATTTAATCAATTCTGCAGTAACATCTTATACAGACTACAGAATTGGTGTTGAACTGATTGTTCTTAATGGATTATTGACATTCATCGGCCTGTGGCTGGTGAAGGATAAACAGTATTTAAAAATCGTTTGATCTAAGTAACCACAAAATATCAGTAATGAAGTTATTCGTTTTTCTATCCTATTGCCTGTTTGCCGGTATGTTTGTAAATGCACAGAGTGCTGTTGATTTTGCCAATCTTACAAAATACAAAGATGACAATGCAAGTATTTTAAGCTCAAAGAAAAAAGTGGATGTTGTCTTTATGGGGAATTCCATTACAGAAGGCTGGGTAAAGACCCATCCTGAATTTTTCTCTGAAAACAACTATACAGGCAGAGGAATCAGCGGACAAACCACATCACAGATGTTGCTGCGTTTTCAGAGTGATGTTATCGCTTTAAAGCCAAAGTTGTTAGTCATTAATGCAGGAACCAATGATATTGCCCAGAATACGGGCATTTATGACCCTGATTTCACTTTTAACAACATCAAAGCTATGGCTGATATTGCTCAAAATAATGGAATAAAAGTAATCATTGCTTCCGTGTTACCCGCAGCGGCATTTCCATGGCGTAAAGAAATAACCGAAGTATCTCAAAAAGTAGACGCTCTGAATAACAGATTAAAGCAATATGCAGGCAGCAACAAATTCATATTTGTAGATTATAATACGGCAATGCGTGATGCAAAAGGCGGAATGCGAGAAGGACTTTCAAAGGATGGCATCCATCCGGTTCCTGCAGGATATGCAATTATGGAACCTATGATTAAAAATGCAATCAATAAAACACTAGGAAAAAAATAAGACTTTAAAAATTTCAAAAAAATATTTTATTAACTATGAAAAAAATTATTTCGCTTTTCATCCTTGTATTAACATTCGGATCCGTGGCTGCCCAGGAAAATTTTGAAGTATCTACTTTAAGAATAGGGCCATTCAAGATTTTTATGGAAAAAAGTGAGGCAGAAAAAATTGCCGGCACTAAACTGAAAATTTCTGATGGAGAGCAAAAGAATGGAGTAAAATACAACGGAGAGGTTATCAATATTGAGGTTTTCCAGGGTTATGGCGGAGAATCAAAACCAGATGCTGTTACGATTACAGGAATGACAACCACCAGTAAAAAATTCAGAACAAAAAGCGGAATGGGTGTTGGAAGTACCCGGGATGAACTTATCAATACCTACAAAAATTATCCCATATTCAGTGTCCGCCCGGAAGTGGATGATAAAGGCAAACGTGTTAAGGATGCTGGATACTTCAATATTGAGGACTATGATGCCGGAACACAGTTAACATTTAAATTTATTAATAATATTGTCACAGAAATTACAGTTTACATCAATGAAGGCTGCTAAAAGCGGGAAAATATTAAATAAAATACAATCCGGGGTACTATATCCGGATTTTTGCATTTCCATAAGCCGGTAAAAAATTGTAAATTCGCGTGCAAATAAATCAGATATAATGAGTAAAAGTATCGAAGAGTTAAAATCTCTTACTACACAGATCAGAAGAGACATTTTAAGAATGGTTCACGCTGTAAATTCAGGACACCCGGGAGGAAGCTTAGGTTGTACAGAATACTTTACAGCACTTTACGGAAAGGTGATGAACTATCATCTTCCTTTTACAATGGAAGGCAAAAATGAAGATCATTTTTATCTATCAAACGGGCATATTTCTCCTGTATACTACTCTACATTGGCAAGATTCAGCTTCTTTCCGGTAGATGAATTAAGAACTTTCAGAAAGCTTGATTCAAGATTACAGGGACATCCTACTACTCACGAAGGTCTTCCTGGAATCAGAATTGCTTCAGGTTCTTTAGGACAAGGTCTTTCTGTAGCTTTAGGAGCAGCTTTAGGTAAGAAAATGGATGGAGATCAGTCTCTTGTTTACTCTCTTCACGGAGATGGTGAACTTCAGGAAGGTCAGATCTGGGAAGCGCTGATGTTTGCTGCTGCTAAAAAAGTGGATAACATCATTTCTACTATTGATTACAACGGACGTCAGATTGATGGTGATACTGATGATGTATTAAGTCTTGGGAATCTTCATGCTAAACTTGAAGCTTTCGGATGGATCGTTTTAGAAGAAAAGAACGGTAACGATCTTGAAGCTGTAATCGGTATCCTTGAAAGAGCAAAAGCTGAAACAGGAAAAGGAAAACCTGTAGCAATTATCCTTCACACAGAAATGGGTGCCGGAGTAGATTTCATGATGGGATCTCATGCATGGCATGGTAAAGCTCCTAATGATGAGCAATTGGAAACTGCATTCAAACAATTGTATCTGGAGGCTCCTGCTGACTACTAATATCAAACCATCTGTTAAAATCTCGATTAATAAAAATAAAAATGAAATATACATATACAGAAAAAAAGGACACACGTTCAGGATTCGGAGCCGGATTAGCTGAGCTTGCTGACAAAAACCCTAATGTAGTAGCACTTTGTGCAGATCTTATCGGATCTTTGAAAATGGAGAAATTCATTGAGAAAGCTCCTGAAAGATTCATCCAGGTGGGTATTGCAGAGGCCAACATGATGGGACTTGCTGCAGGTCTTAGCATCACGGGAAAAATTCCTTTCACAGGAACTTTTGCTAACTTCTCTACTTCAAGAGTATATGACCAGATCCGTCAGTCTATTGCTTACTCTGGTAAGAATGTAAAAATCTGTGCTTCTCACGCAGGTCTTACATTAGGGGAAGATGGGGCAACTCACCAGGTATTGGAAGATATCGGGATGATGAAAATGCTTCCTGGAATGACTGTCATTAACCCTTGCGACTACAACCAGACAAAAGCGGCTACCCTTGCGATTGCTGACTACGAAGGTCCTGTATATTTAAGATTCGGCAGACCGACTGTTCCTGTATTTATCCCTGAAGATATGCCTTTCGAAATCGGAAAAGGAATTATGCTTCAGGAAGGTACTGATGTAACCATTGTTGCAACAGGACACCTTGTATGGGAGTCTCTTGTAGCGGCTGACGAGCTTGAGAAAGAAGGTATTTCTTGTGAGGTGATCAATATCCACACTATTAAACCTCTTGATGAAGAGATCATCTTAAAATCTGTTGAAAAAACCGGTAAGATTGTAACGGCTGAAGAGCATAACTATCTTGGTGGCCTGGGTGAATCTGTTGCGGGAATGCTTGCAAGAAGAAGACCTACAAGACAGGAATTTGTTGCAGTAAACGATACTTTCGGAGAATCTGCAACACCTGCTGAATTGATGAAGAAGTATAAAATTGATGCTGACGCAGTGAAAGAAGCTGTAAAAAGAATCTTAGCTAACTAATCTTTAGCACATGATAATAACTACGGGCTGTTTCTTCGAAACAGCCCGTAGTCTTTTATTGAATGAGCGATTCAATGTTGGAGTTTTTCATATAGTTATCATGGTGGTAGCTTCTACCCTACTTATTGTTTTGTTTTTATTATTCAGCTTCATTGAAAGGAATTCCGACAGCAATCAGAATTGGGCATAATATTTCTTTTATATACTCATCTTCTCTCTCAATAGATTTCTTGGAGCCTGAAAAGTAATTGCTGATCCTATAGTTTTTCACAAACTGATTGCGTTTTTTCCCGATAGAATAGTAATACCCTCCTCTTTCATCATTGATAAAATAAGTCATTTCATCAAAAGTCATGATCTTTTTGGAAAGAATCCATTTTCTGTAAATACACTTCTCAGATTTATCAAAAATATATTTTACAGGAATCCTGAAAAACAGGTCAAACAGGAAATATACCATATAAATCGCCCATATCATTAAAGCTATTTTAAACTGATCTCCAGACATTTTATCCATAAAATAACAGATAATAACAGGAAGAGCGACAACTCCCAATACCAGCCACCATACAAGGATTCTTAAAAAATCATAGTTGGGCATTATACTGATCGCACTGCCGTTCTCTTCAAATTTATAACGGTCTGTGATGTTCATTACCAGATTCATTAATTTTCATGATGTCTTCAGTTTCATTCACCATCTTTTGGATTCCTTTTTCTGTCAGAGCCTGTCCTACGGTCAGATATTTTTCTTTTCCATCTACTTCAAAGTAAACAGACAAAACTACATTGGTTGTAATAAGGCCTAAATACTTTGTTGATAATACATGGAAATTGGTAAAATCTTTCATATCATATGTTCTGGCCGGAACAAAAATGGTATGTTTCCCAGTAATCGTTTTCCGGTCCATATCAATAATAAACTTCTTGGTAAAGAAATTGATAACTATGAGCGCTACAACGGCAACCATAATAAGACTTACAGTTCTTGCATTATTAAAGATCAATCCGGCGATTACTAAAAAAATAAGGCATAATATGGTGATGAAAACCGGCTGATTTTTAAAAATATATTGATTGCCTTCCTGTTTGTAAAATTTATAAGAATTCATAATAAGTTATATATATTGTATTTAGAGTTATAAAAAATCTGTTTATGATTGATACCGATGTGCGATCTCATCTTCACTAATGGTTTCCTGGGTATTTAAATCTGTTCTGAAATAGGTATCATGAATAGAAAAATAGGCATCCATTTGTTTTCCAGTTTGTTCCAATGCATCTTTCCAGCAGCCAAAAAACCAATGTTCAAACAATTTGTATTTTTCATTATCATATTCATCCAGAATATCATCAAAGTCCTCTCCTTCATAATGATCCTGGAAATTTGAGACGATATTCCATATTTTTTCCGGGATCAGAGCATCCCAATCACTGTTTTCTTCTGCATTATTTTTTTTTAGTTGGAAGAGCAACAGTGTTAGTGGCAATTTCTCCTTTATCATCTACACCCCAGAAAACAATATCCAGATATTCATATCCGTATTCGAAATAAAATGCTTTGACGTCAGATTTTCCTTTGTTGCCAAGATAGCGGATGTTTTCACCTTTCAACAGATGAATCAGGTCTTCTGTAAGCTGTGTACTGATTTTTTCCAGGTAATTCTTTAATTCAGTATTGAGTTTTTTAAGATCTTCCATTTTCTTATTCTGTTTTAAAAAGCTATGATGGATGTGTCTGAGACAATTATTATACTCTGCTTCATTTTATATAATGAAATGTGTTTTTTTGTTCTTCATCCTTAATTTAATTGTCCCAGGTTTCCATACAATTCAGATATTTGCTTTAATGCTCATTATCATTAAGCCTGATCATAATACTCTTCAGATCCTTATTCTCAAACTCATCATATCTGACATTTTTATTCTATTTAAAATGGGCGGTAAAATTACCTTTATCCTTTTAAACGAAATCACGATCATCCTTATAAGTGCAGCCAATTTCACGATTATGAACAGCTGTTTATAATTATCCGATAAATGAAAATTTATCTTCAACCATTTTTCCGATCAACGGTAAAGGTTTTTCAACTTCATTAGCAGCGTTGATTGCACCAATAATCATCAGTATCAATGGTATAAAACCTAATATACTTAGGATACCCAGATGAGTCACTGAAAGTAAAACCCTTAAAACAACTGACAGAAGAATAGAGAAAATAATCAATCCTAAGGACTGCTTAAGATGATATTTTAAAAGGTTGCCAGCCTTCTCTTTCCCTACAATAAATGAGATTAACCATCCGAAAACAGTAATGTATGATACGATAGATAATGTTTTGTTGTCCATGATAAAATTTTTTAATTAATATTTTTCCGATTTTTTCATGGGGGCAAAATTGCAACGGAAAAATATAACTCCAATTTTACCTGTTACTACAAAACAACTTCAATTCAAAATACAAATGTCTACAAAGCGTCTACAATAAATTATAAACAATTAATATACAGGTTTTTAAAACCCATATATAGTTTCAATTTTTTATATAAACCATTGATAGGATCTCTGCAATTTTTGTACTTTCACCTCATGAAACTGCAGTTCTCTTTTTTATATTTTATCTTCTTTTTCTGTATTTTTTGCCCGGCGCAAAATACATTCATTGATGGCCTTAAAAGCCAGTTGAAGAGTAACAATTCTGCTGAGGAAAAATTTAGAGTGTATAATGAGCTTACAGAATATTACAGAGTCAGCGATCAGTACCCTATTGCTAAAAAATATGTTCAGGAACAGTTAAAGCTGGCCAAAAATGAGCAAAATTATACAGAAGCAGTAAAGGCGCTAGTTCAGAAAGGCATTATAGAGCTTAACCAGTCTCAGTATGAAAAAGTTCCACAGCTTATTGACGCAGCTAATTCAACAGCGCAAAAAACAAATGATAAAACAGCTTCACTGTATGCCGCTTATCTGAATATCTATTATAATAATGCACTGGGAGAATCTGAAAATACCATGAGGCTTATCCAGAAAACGCTTCCACAGGTTGAAAAACTGCCTTCAGAAGTTCTCCTGAATGCGAAACTCAATTATCTTTTATACGGAATTCACTCTGAATGGAATGATGCAAAGAATGCAACACTCTATGCTCAGAAAGCTGTTGAACTGGCCCAAAAATCAGGGAATAAAAACATGCTGAGCTCTGCCTATTCTGCCATGGCGGTCTGCTATTATTTTCCCTATGAAAAAACCGGAGATCTAAAAGATTTAAAACGTGTTATAGAGATGTGTAAAAAGGCTGTTGCCCTTTATCAGCAATTTCCGGGACAGGTTTCATCTCATGTTCATGCCTTAGCCTTATTAAATCTTGCCAACTACTACCTGAGCTATCCGGATATTACTCCTGAAATCCGTAAGGAAATTCAGGATAATACCCATGAAATTCTTGCACTTACTCAATACACTACTTTAAATCAAGGGGTTCAGGCAGGTGCTCTCGGAATTCTCAGTACCCTCGCCTCCCGGGATCAGAATGACGCCTTATCTGAACAATATCTTTTAAAAGCAGAACAGATCCTACTGACTCAGAAACCAATATACTATCACGTCATGATTAATGTAGTGACTGATCTTTCCAAACTGTATGTAAAGCAAAAAAACTATCAGAAGGCTTATGAATATCAGTCTAAAGTAACGGAATACAATAATCTTCTTTACAATGAAGGACAGGCAGAAACGGCAAAAAGGCTTGAGGCCCAGTTTCAGTCTCAGAAAAAAGAAGCTGAATTAAAAGCTCTCACCGAAAAAACATTAAGCCTGAAAAAGGAAAAGTTTCTGTATATCGGGCTTGGAATTATAGGATTGACCGGAGCATTCTTTATGTTCCGTTCTTACCATTATAAACTACGTTATTCCATAGAAAGAGAAAAGAAGCTTAACACCGAAAAGCACGAAGCCGAGATGCTCGTTAAGCTTAAGGAAGAAGAACAGGCCAGATTAAAAGCAGAACAGGAACTCCTGACCTTGCAGCAGCAGAAACTTCAAAGTGAAGTATTGGCCAGCCAGCTTCATATTCAGCACAAAAATGAGGTACTCCAACAGCTTCAGACACAACTTTCGGATACAGATATTAACATCAGCCAGGTAGTTAAAGGGCAAAACCGTGTAGATAACGATTTTGAAAAGATCAGATTTACCATTCAGGAACTACATCCGGATTTCTTCAAAAATATTAATGAAAAAGCAAGGCAAAAACTAACTCCGCTGGATCTTAAATACTGCGCTTATATTTACCTTGGAATGGATACCAAACAAATCGCCAATCTCCTGAACGTAGAACCTAAAAGTGTAAGAATGACCAAATACCGCCTGAAAAAGAAATTCGGGTTGGATGAAAGTATCGCTTTAGACATTTTTTTTCAGGGAGTATTTTCTGAGTAATGTTTTTATTAATGTTTATTTATTCCGATTCATTACAACATTTCACAATGTTTACAGAAACTAAAATAGCTTCTAAACAATGTTTACTATATAGAAATAAGATATAGAAAACTCTTATTTAAAAAACTTCCATTTGGGGATAATGGCCAGCATTCCAAAACCTGTAAACAGAAAGAGGTTGGTAACATCCGTATACAGGAAGGTAGACAGATAGTAATTGTGCATAAAAAAATGCAGCACCAGCAAAGCCGGGAACATGATAATTCCTATTTTTTTGTAAAAGAACATCAGCACAAGCCCAATCATCATGAGTGCATCTACTGAAAAGATAACATAAAAATACCATCTCGGGATTTCAAGGTATTCATGCTGAAGATATTCATCAACATCTATTCCCAGCCCCATTACGGTAAACAACATTAAGGCAGCAAATGCCAGAATAAATCCCCATCCTTTCTTCGGATCCTCGTCAAAATAGCTGTATTCTTCCATAGGTACAAAAATAAAGAACTTATGAGAGATTTCATAAGTTCTTTTATAGTAATTCGTTTAAAATTTGAATTAAATAGAGATTGCGTTAATCAGTCTATTTTTATCGCTTAGGAATTCTTCCATAGAGATCATACTTTCAGTTCTCATTACATCCTGAATGTCATCGATCTGATAGATAATTCTTTTAGCATCATCTGTATTCTTAGCTCTTACTTTACAGAAAATATTATATTTCCCTGAAATAACGCTAGCTTCAATTACGTTAGGAATAGTTGACAATTCTTTCAATACTTCCTGAGTACGGTTTGATTTTGTCAAAAGGATTCCGATGAAAGCTGTAAAGTGATAATCCAGCTTACCATAATCGATGTTTAGAGATGATCCCAAAATAATACCTGCATCTTCCATCTTTTTCACTCTTACGTGAATTGTTCCAGCAGAAACATCCATCTGCTTAGCAATTTCTGTAAAAGGCATTCTTGTGTTTTCTACTAAGAAATCAAGAATCTTCTTGTCTATTTCGTCCAGTTGATAGTTCATATTAGTTAAATTACAATTTCTTTAAAAAATCTATGTATTTTTTGCAAATTTACAAAAAATAATTTAACTAAAAAAAATATATCAAATATTAACAATAATTAACACGGATGATAAAAATCATTAAAATATTCCGATTATTTAGCATTTGATTTTGTAGAATCTGTTTTTATTTCCGGTTTCTCTGCAGATGCTTTTTTGTCTTTTTTCTTCTTTTTAAACAAAGAATTGAAGCTTTTACTCCACATTACCCCTACTCCATAGGCCTGATTAGCAGCTCCGTTTGTACTGATCATCCCGATATTGGTAGGCTTGGAATAGCCTCTAACCACCAAAGTACCATCATTTTTCTTAGATAAATCATACTCTATAGATCCTTCTCCGGAAAGATAATTGTTCTGTGCACCGGTAGTACCTGCATCTGTTTTGGATAACGGAATTCCCAATCCGGTCTTAATATTTACCCTAGGTGAAAGTGCCACACTTACCCCTGCATTAGCTCTGTCTCCAATATTGGAATTCTGGTCACCTTTCACATAATTCAGGTCAATCTGGAATTCATTACTCATGGTATTAAGAACTGATCCGAGCTGTTTCAGAAGCATATTATATCCTGAAGATTCAGCTACGTTACCTACATTAACATCTACCCCTCCGGTATTGGATACGTTGAAGGTACTCAGTAGAAGAACAGAACCAAACTGAAGTACTTTTTCTCCTTCCTGGCTCATTTTGGCTGCTAATGTTTCTCTCACCTGGCTGGAAACATCCATTGCTGTTACATTCAGTTCTACCTTAGGATCTACCAGCGATTCGGTTATATTAGCCTGTAAAAGAATACTTATAGGCTGTAATTTTCCCATACTCAGGTATTCCCCTGCATTGGAAACCATTCTTACATAATTGGCTGTAATATCCAGTGCCGGCTTCATTGCATCACCATCCCATCTTATGCTGCTGTTTTTCTGGATCTGGAAGGTTTTGTTAAGGATCGCTTTAGAAACAAATGTTCCGTTATCCACCTTATAAGTACCATTCATGGCTATATTTCCTTGTCTGTTCATCTGGAACCTCAGCGGATCAGCTGTTCCTTTTACAGTAATGCTTCCTACATCATCGCCGATAAGTACATTTACCGTAGTTCCTTTATCTACTGCCAAATTAAAATCTATATTCATATTGGCTCCGGTCTTTTTCTTTTCTTCCAGGGTCACCAATCCGTCCTTTCCTTCTTTCAGGAATCTCAGCATTTTAAATTCTTCAACATTTGATGTGGAACTCGAGTTAAAAGTAAACGTACTTCCGTTAAGAGCCCTCATATTAGGAGTAGTTATGCTTAAACCGGATACAGGACCGGATACGTACAAGTCTCCCTGTCCGTAAACCCTTCCCCAAAACAGGTCAGAATCCTTTTGTGTAGAATTCAGTACCAAAAGATTATCAGCCCTCATAATCAGATCAATTCCCATTGAGGAAAGTGTTTCAAACCGGATAGCCCCGGAAATATTTCCTTTGGAGTTGGTTCTTCCGTCATGTACTTCAATATTATTGAGGATAGCAAGCCCTTTACTTAATTGGATTGTAGTATCATCAAATGAGTAGTCTACTCCTGTAAACAGAAGCTTCAATCCAAAATTCTTTAAGGCAATATCACCACTGTAATCAAGGTTATTAAGCTTTCCGTTAATCTTAAGATCTCCTGTTGCCTTACCTCTGAGATTTCCAAAAATAGTCTGAACGAACTGCTGGGTAAACGCCAGATCAAAATCACGCATTTCGGCCGTCAGATCAATATCCGGAGAAGCTGTATTGTTGTTAACAGTACCTGTCAGGTTTAAGCTGTTGTTTCCTAATACTCCTGCAGAATGAACCTTTACATCAATATCATATACGTTCAATGAAAATCCGTTGGTAGCCGAAATGGAAATATCACCCATATCATTACCATTCATTTTAATATCATCTACCGTAAGATCTACCAGCGGCTGTAAAGTGCTTTTATCCATCTTGATCTTTACACTTCCGTTAGCCAGACCTTTTATATCCATACCATTACCGCCAGACTGCATTTCCAGAAGTTTTTCTATCGCAAAATCACTGATATCAGCATCTACATAGAAATCTTTTGCAGATTTGAACTGTGCTTCTTTTATGAACAGTGCACTTTTATCAGAATAAATTCTCAGGTTCCGGATATCAAAATCCCCGGTATTCTTCCTGTAAGTAATGGAATGGTTCAGTTCCGGACTGGTATCAATAGCCCAGGAAACTTCATTGAATTTAACTTCAGTGGGTTCGAACCTGAAAACATAATCACCAGCTGCATCCGTAGACTGGTCTACATTAATGGCATATTCCTTAAGCTTTTCATTGATCTCATCATCCGGGCTTCCGTGTTTGAATACAGTAGCAAGGTGAAGGGTATTTCCGTTTTCATTATTCCCTTTAAGCTCGAAATCTTTAATGATATTTTTATTGTACTCTAACCTGTTGATTCTTGCATACAGCTGCTGAGCAAGATTTGCCGTATTAATCCTCACTTTAAGACTGTCTACCATAGCACTGTCTTTGCTGAGATTCTTTCTGTTGTTGACCTGATAATTAGGATTGGAAGCTGCCAAGGCTTTATCAGCATCCGTAATTTCCTCTTCTTTGGTCATAATATATTTCAGAGCAGTGGCATCAAGATTCAGGATCAGGTTATTTGAATCTCCATTATATTCTCCTTCCACCGCCGCTCCGTTAGGCAGTTTAAGATCAGGCAGGAAATAGTTAACCAGCCCTTGCTGAACATCAAATTTCATGGCAAAATTCTGACCTCTGTATAATTTCCTTGGCGGCGGACCTACAAGAATTTTTCCTACTCCGTTTTCTACCATCCCTGCAAGGTCCGCAAGGTTATATCTACCTGATATTTTTCCGGTAGCGGCTCCGGGTGCATCCACATCAATAACACGCCCGCCTGCTTCAATGAAGGTTTTTAATTTTGCTGATGGAATAGTGTATTTCTGTGTAGCTGATGCAAAGTAAAGATTATTGGCACTCACGTCCAATGTAAGATCATTAATGGATGACATAGACATTTTACCTTCCACCTGGCCACTTACAATCTGGCTGCCGGGTTTATTGGTGAAATAATTCATGTTCAGCTGGGTAACATCCGCATTTACGTCCATCGTGATTTTAGAGGTACTGAAGTCTATCAACCCTTTAACGGTTGCTTTTGCCTGTTCATCATTAACAGTAATCAGTCCGTTATATTTCTTATGGTCTAACAATCCATCCAGATAGAGATTATTGATAACTTTATCCATAATTTCAATGCTGGTAATCTGAGATTTGGTGGTAAGACGCATTGTATTAACATCAAAACTCTGCCCATCAAGGTCAAAATTACCGGATATAAGACCAACTGATTTGTTTTTAGTGATCACAGAAGTGTTAAGATCTTTTACATCAAGATGGCCTGAATATTTAGGCATAGCCGTACTGTAACCTGTTAAAGACAGTTTAGAAATTTTTGCCTGTCCTATTCCTGTCATCAGGTTCCCACTATCTACAAAGATCTGGTCAGGATTTACTTTGGCAGTTCCGTTATACTTCAGCTTTCCAAAATCGTCCGCAAAATTCTTCATCTTACTGGAGATGAATGTTGGCATCATTGCTTTCAGATCTTTATAGGTAAAATCTGTGGAAAGGTCTTTTGTTTCAATAGAGAAGTGTCCCTTCAGCAGATTATCCACCTTCATTGTTCTGGTGGCAATATTTACATCAGGATTTCTGATCAGGAAGTTCTCCAAATGGAATTTATTTAAAGGCCCCGTCATTTTTCCAGACAAATTAAATGGCTTGATATTATCCCAGTTGGTTACAAAATAGCTGATATCATAGCCGCTCATCTGGCTTCCCTGACTGATATTCATATCCCAGCGAACCTTATCTGCAAAATCTGCCCATGAACCGTCATGAAGATTGAATTTAATATCTCCCTGAAGCAGCGTATGGTCCGTATTTAAGGTAAGGTCTTTTAATGACAAAAACTGCTTGGTTAAAGACAGTTCTGTTGAAAAGGTATCTACCGTATGCGGTTTCCCCCATCTGGTAGTAACAAAAGACATATTATTGATAAGCGCATATATATTAGGCCCGTTGACCTTAACATTAGGGGCTTTTAAATTAAAATTAGTTGCAGTAAGCCATTTCCCATGGTCACCTGAAGAATTTTCATTGATAATAGATACTTTGGAGTCCAGGATCTGAATTCTGGAGTTCAATTGAAAAGGAGGCTTTTTAGGATCTCTTTTCTTTCCGTTATCAAAAAGTTCAACAAACCTGATAAAGTTGGAGATGCTGTCTCCTTTATAAGTAATGACCCTTACATCTGCATTCACAAGCTTCAGGGAATTAAAACTTAAAGAATTGCTGTTTCCGGAAATAGCATTTACAGCCAGGGAGATCCAGTCTGAATCAGCATAAAACTCACGGGCTTTGATGAATTCAAGGCCTTTATAATCTTTTACTTTCAGCCCTTTAATGGTAACATCCCCGAAATAATTAACATCAACACTCTCTGTAGAAAAATCAGACTTAAAATCATTATTAACCAATTTTAGAGCCTGATCTGCCGCCCATTGCTTGGTAACCGGAAGATTGATGGTAATAAGAACTCCTGCAACCAGAAAAAGTCCTAACCAAAAAAGAATAAGAAGAAGCTTTGCCCACCAGGTATAGCTGGTGACATCTTTCATCGCTTGTTTTCCGAATTCTTCAGCAGTTTCTACAGGATGATTAATAGCGTCTGAAGCAAGCTCAGATGCCTCTTTTACTGTTTCCCGTACTTTTCCTTCAACATTTTCAACAGTCTTTTGTACCTGATCCCCTAGGTTTTCAGCTACTGATTTTTTATTCTCATTCTCGTTATTATTCTCTAACTTTGCCATTATTATGAGCGACTCTATAATTTTAGGTATTGAATCGTCTTGCGACGACACCTCAGCAGCTATCATCAAGGGGAATTCTATTCTTTCAAATATTGCTGCGAACCAGGCTATCCATAAAGAATACGGAGGCGTGGTTCCTGAATTGGCTTCGCGAGCCCATCAACAAAATATAATCCCCGTTGTTGAAAAATCTTTTACCAAAGCAAATATACAACAAAATGCAATCTCTGCTATAGGATTTACACGCGGCCCCGGACTTTTGGGATCACTTCTTGTAGGAACATCATTTGCTAAGTCTCTGGCTATGAGTCTTAATGTTCCGTTAATTGAAGTTAATCACCTTCAAGCTCACATTCTGGCCCATTTCATCGAGGATGCAAATCCTGTGCCGCCTACTTTTCCTTTCCTGTGCCTTACCGTAAGCGGTGGTCATACCATGATTGTACTGGTAAAAGACTATTTTGACATGGAAATTATTGGGAAAACTACTGATGACGCTGCAGGTGAAGCCTTTGATAAAATCGGAAAAATATTTGACCTGGATTATCCTGCAGGACCCATCATTGACAAGCTTGCCAGAGAAGGTAATCCTGATGCTTTTAAATTCAATAAACCAAAACTGGAAAATTATGACTACTCTTTCAGTGGGATTAAAACATCTGTTCTATATTTCATCCAAAAAGAAGTAAGAAAAAATCCGGATTTCATTAAGGAAAACCTTAACGACCTTTGCGCCTCTGTACAGAAATGCATTATTGAGATCCTAATGAACAAGCTTGAAAAAGCAGCAAAAGACCTTAATGTAAACGAAGTGGCTATTGCAGGTGGAGTTTCTGCCAATTCAGCATTAAGAAAGGCCATGGAAGACAATAAAGAAAAACTGGGATGGAATATCTACATTCCGAAATTTGAGTATACTACTGATAATGCAGCCATGATTGCTATGGTAGCACAACTGAAATTCGAAAGAGGAGAATTTACGGATCTGAGAACTTCTGCTACGGCTAAATATGACTTATGAAAATACTCTTAGAAGAAAAAATACTGGGAACGCATTCTAAAAAGAATTCAAAATATTATTGGGTTTTAGAAACCATTACGGGAAAAATTGAAAACCCGGAACATGCTCTGGATTATTTTCCCTCAAGTTCTGAAAAAGGATATATCCAGGACATAAAAGACGAAATCCTGGAGAAAATAAATTCGGAGAATCTTTTTAGCTTCCCTTATACTCCAAAAGAAGGTGATTATTTATCCATTAAAAATAACTTAAGGAAACAGGAGTATTTAAACCTTATTTTTATTAATGGTAAATGGATAGAAGAAATATTCATGTGCAGTTACCGTGAATGTGATACGGATATTTATACAACGATAAAAACAGGAGTGGCATTCTTAACCCAGGATATATGAAATTATTTTACGGAGAAATAACAGGCAATAAAGTTACCATCAATGACGAGGAACAACAGCATATTGTAAAGGTTCTTCGAATGAAATCAGGAGAAGACCTCTATGTAACAGATGGAAATGGAGCTTTGGCTTCAGGAAAACTGCTTATAGAAGGAAAAAAAGCAGGCATAGAAGTTTCAGAAATTAAAATTGATCTTCCAGGCTTTACTCCTAAGCTTCATATTGCTATTGCTCCCACAAAGAATATTGACAGAATTGAATTTTTTGTGGAAAAAGCTGTGGAAATGGGTATTTCCGAAATTAGCATTATTGCTACAGAAAAAACAGAGCGTAAAAACATCAACATCGATAAGATCAGAAAACAGGCTATTGCAGCCTCTAAACAAAGTTTGAGATTCCATTTTCCGGTTATCAATGATACCGTGAAACTTTCGGATTTTCTGAAAAATATTGATCCTGAAAGCACTTTTGTGGCGCACTGCCATGAAAATTTAGAAAGAATGGAGCTTAAAAAAATTCCTTCAATGAAGGAAATTACATTTTTAATTGGTCCTGAGGGAGACTTTTCTGAAAAGGAAATTGCATTTCTGGCTGAGCATAAGATCAAAGCTGTTTCACTAGGAAACCAGAGATTGAGAACCGAAACGGCTGGCGTATTTGTAGCTGCCTGGAATTATTATAATATGATTTAGATCCTGAACTTTTGATGTATCTATAAAAATAAAGGAGGTTTCAGAACCTCCTCTTTTTTTGCCAGGAATTGATTATTTCCAGTCAATATTATTTTCTTTCAGATATTTTTCAAAGATCTGCTGCCCGCTTCTTATGGAATTTACCGTCCAAAGGATTTTCATTCTTAACAGCTTTTCCTCATTCAGTTTATAATCAATACCAGATTTTATGAGCTTCTGCTTCAGCTCATACATACAAATGGAAGCCGCTACCGAAACATTAAAGCTTCTTGTAAAACCATACATCGGAATAGCCAGTGTTTCATCTGCAAAATCCAGAATTTCCTGAGAAACCCCTTCCATTTCTGTTCCGAATACCAACGCTATAGGCTCTGTAATCTCGTATTCTGGTAGCATTTTAGCATTATTTTCTAATGAAACAACTACAATTTTATATCCTCTGTCCTTAATATTCTGAAAAGATTCCATATTTCGGGGAAGCTTTTCTACCTCAACCCAGGTATCTGCCCCTTTGGTTACTCTAAGATTGGGTTCAAAACTATATTCTTCCTGCAAAGCCACCACTTTATGAAAACCACAGGCTTCTACAGAACGTACAATGGCTGCTGCATTTCTGAACTGATAGATATCTTCTACCACCGGAAGCACAAAGTCTGAGCTTTCCCGGGAAAAGTGTTCAATCTTTGATAATCTTTCCTCCGTTAAAAATTGTTTTAAATATTCATAAGTCTGTGCTAAATCTTTCATCTGCATCTAGTTATTTTTTTCAATAGCCTTATGTAACACTTTGAATTTATCTTATTTTGATAAAATTTTACGATAAGCGTTTCATTCATTTTCAAATCTTTGCAAATTAACGTAATTTTGGGCTATGATCCTTAACCGGGGATTCAATTCTTAATTAAAAATAATACATGAAGCGAAAAGTCCTACTCATCTATACCGGCGGAACCATCGGTATGGAAAAAGATTATGAAACCGGAAGTCTGCGTGCTTTTGATTTTGGTAATATCTTCGAAAAGATGCCTGAAATGAAGCTTATGGAATGTGAAGTTTTCGTGCATCCTTTTGCCAAACCACTGGATTCTTCGGACATGGGACCTCAGGAATGGAGAGTGATAGCCAATTACATCCATGAGAATTACGATGATTATGACGGATTCCTGATCCTTCACGGAACGGATACTATGTCTTACACGGCTTCAGCATTAAGCTTCATGTTAAAAGGATTAAGAAAGCCTGTTATTATGACCGGTTCACAATTACCGATTGGTGACCTGAGAACTGATGCTAAGGAAAACCTTCTGACAAGCCTTTACTATGCAAGTCTGTATGAAAACGATGAGGCTGTCATCCAGGAGGTCGCCATCTATTTTGAGTATAAATTATTAAGAGGAAACAGAACACTGAAATATTCGGCTGAATATTTTGATGCCTATGCAAGTCCGAACTATCCTATTCTCGGGCAATCCGGTGTTCATTTAAATATCATCAAAGACAATCTTTTCCGTTGCGATCCGGAGGTTAAGTTTCATGTTGACGAACATATCTCTGAAGATGTTCTGTTCTGGAGAATTTTCCCGGGAATGCATCTGAGCCACTTCAGGGAGATCCCTAAAATGAAGGTGCTTATCCTGCAGGTTTTCGGTTCCGGAACTATTTTCAGCAGTGAGAAGACGCAGGAGACTCTTCAGGAAATCAGAAATAACGGAACAGAGATCGTAGTAGTAAGCCAGTGTATTTCCGGTGGTATTTCATTCGGGAAATATGAGAACAGTAATATTTTCTCAAGAATCGGAGCAATTAGCGGAAGGGATATGACCGCAGAAACGGCTATTACCAAAGCAATGCATCTTATTGACAATCCTAATTACTCCGGAAGTTTTGCAGATAACTTTACCAAAAGCCTTTGTGGAGAAATTACTGCTGAAAAATTGCAGTAAAAATTTGGTATTTAAAGAAAATAGTTTATTTTTGCAATCTCAAAAAGAAAGGTGTCCGAGTGGTTGAAGGAGCTACCCTGGAAAGGTAGTATACGGGTAACTGTATCGAGGGTTCGAATCCCTTCCTTTCTGCAAAGAAAAGCGCTGATAATCAGCGCTTTTTGTTTTTATTACAGTTCCATATTTTTCTGGTTTATTGTATCAGTTTCATTGATACGAAATAGGAATGATCTTAAAAAATAGAATTTTCCATTCCTCTAAGTATTTCTACCCAAATATATAATTAGTCATTTATACTCTACAACATCTGTTTTGTTCTTCGTTACTTTGGGGTATAAAATAACCACAAAACCAATTTAATATGACATCAACAAGCGTAAATGCAAATTCAACCGGCCAGTTACAGCTGGGAGGCGGAGCACAGTTCTGGGTGTATCTTTCACCTCAAAATGATACTGCTAAAATGATTACCAAATGGCGGGTAACATTTTCACAGGGAAACTGGAGCGATTCCATTTCAAGTGATAATCCTACAAAACAAATCCAAACACCTAATCTTTCAGGGATTTTCGAAATTAAAGTTGAATTACTAAGTGGTTCAACCGGGACATGGAGGCAAATTCCCCCGCAGTCAGGAAGTCATAATGAAATAGGCTGTAATTCCAATTGTGCTTCTATGGTAGGAATTGTTGCAGACAGCACCAATCCGCCTATTGGTGCTATTAATGCTCATTTTTGGACGACTTGGGATGCTATGTGCAGAACAGGAGCATAAGACCAATAAATTCTAAATCAATCATTATAATCAAATCTACTGCGGTATTTTTTAATATCGCAGTTTTGTTATACTGTCTTTGAATGAAGCAGGAAGATGGAGAAAGGATGTTATTTCAGGAGGCCACTGAATAAGTAGCATTCATAAAATAATGCACTAAAAGCCATTATAAATGAAAAAAGTCCCGGATATACAACCCGGGACTTTTTATTATCAATTATTCAATCTTATTTTAGAATTTTAAAGAAACGCTTCCTAAGAAACGGGCTGGTGCCTGTGGTGTTAAACGTACTGACCAGGCTTTTTCATTGGTAATATTATCAAACTTCAGTCCTACTCTATATTTGGGCTGGTCATAGAAGATCCCCAGATCAAACATGGTATAGGACGGAATAATCACTTTAGCAGTTTGTGTATTGGTCTGATAAGAAGAAGATCCCATATTTCCACCACCACCTATTCCAAGGCCTTTTAATTTACCTTGCGAAACCCTGTAGCTGATCCAGAAATTGAACATATTGGCGGGGCCTGACAACGCTGGCCTTAATCCATTAACGGAAGGATTGGCATTTGTGAACTTACTGTCATTATAAGCATATCCCGCTACAATATTGAGTCCTTCAAAAGGATTGGCAGTTAATTCTGCTTCAAATCCTTTGCTTAATTGCGTTCCATCCTGTATAGAATAATTGATATCATCCGGATTGGTTCTTAAAATATTATCAACACGGATGTTATAATAACTTAGAGTTCCTACGAGCCTGTGGTTGAAAATATCTGCTTTTACTCCTAGTTCCAGCTGATTTGCATATTCCGGTTTGAATGAATTTCCGTTAATATCTACTCCACTAACGTTGTTGAAACCATTCATATAGTTCCCAAACAGGGAAACTCTGTTCTTTACTATTTCGTAAACAAGCCCTAACTTGGGAGAAAGCGCCGTTTGTGAGTAAGGCCCTGCCTGTGTACCACTATTACTTAAGCCCCCTTTTATCTGGCCTGTAGTAATGTCATACACCCCTTTAAACTGGAATCTGTCTACTCTTAAACTGGCCATTATCATTAACTGATCTGTTATATTGAATACATCCGAAACATAGGCAGCATAGGTATTATCACTATTATTCTCTTTTCTCATAGCAGAAGTTGCCGTAAGCGCATCAATGATATTACGGTTAACTCTGAAATCTGCAGACGGATGAACAAAATTGAATACTTTGGTATTAGTATGATAACGGTCAAAATGATTTGAGTTGTTATAATAATCCAATCCTACCACCATTCTGTTTCTAAAACGTCCGATATGAAAATCCCCGATGAAATTCTGCTGGATATTCGTAGCAATAAACGAAGTAGTTCCTACCATCACCTGAGCACTTGCCGTAGAATCTGTTTTCCCGTTAATCGCGGAAATATACCCATTGATGGTTGATCTTGCCCGTGATATAATTGTTTGGGAAGTCCAGTTTTCTGATACTTTATAATTGAGTTGGGCAAAGATATTCATCATCTGTGTTTCATATGCGAGATCATCACCCAGGAAATTTTTATAGTAAGGAAACTTCATATCTGCAATAGACTGCGTTTTATTACTTCCGGTATAAGGATTAAAACGAACTACTGAAGTTCCTTTTGCCTGATTAAACTCTACATCCAAAAGAAGCGACATACGGTCATTGATCTGATAGGAAAAACTTGGCGCAATGGCCAATGAATTGGTAAAACCCAGATCCTGAAAGCTTTTTTCAAAAGTTCCAGCTGCATTGAGACGGAAAAGCGCTGTTCTGTCTTTATTAACCGGGGTATTTACATCTACTGTTAACCGGTTATAATCCCAGCTTCCGCCAACATATCCTACTTCACCACCAAATTTGTTATAAGGTTTTTTCGTCACACGGTTATAAACACCACCATAGCTGCTTGCTACACTTTTCCCAAATAAAGTTGCGGAAGGACCTTTAATAGCTTCAATACGTTCCAGGTTAACAGGATCAATCACTGAAAAAGCTGCTCCTGCCACTCCATTTCTTGCATTAGGCTCTGTTTCAAATCCTCTTGAGCGAAATGTCACCCTTCCCTGATTGGCAATCATTGGAACACCTGCTCCCGGTACGTTTTTAGAAATACTGCCAAGGTCTACAGCAACCTGCTCCTGAAAAAGCTCTTTAGTTACCGTATTATACACCTGCGGATTTTCCAGGTTCTTTAAGGGAAGCCTTGCAACGAATCCGCTTTCTTTCTTGGAAAATCTGTTGATATTTTTCATAATGACCACTTCCTGTATTGCCTGAATATTTTCTTTGGTCAGCTGATAGTCTAATACTGCACTTTCCCCGGCTTTTACCTCAACAGGAATACGTATTTCTTCAGATCCGAGGATTTGCAATTTTACAGTATAGGAACCTGCCTTGATATTGGTAAAACGATAATTCCCATCATCATCTGTAAGGGTTTGACGATCTGCCTCCAACAGTGAAACGGATATTGACCTTAAAGGCTGTCCGTCTACCATATTGACCTTACCGATGATTTCACCCTGAAGATCCTGTGCAGATAGTTGGGCTATAGTTATCAAGGAAAAAAAGAAAATAAGAAATGGCTTCAGCCATTGATTTATTTTATCTGTTAGAGCATTCTGCTCAGTGTCATAGACATGGTTGATTGACTTCATCAGAAGCTCACATTCACTTGATCTTATCATTTTTTCAGCCTTATTTAAAATAATTATAAATAAAGTGCAAAATAAAGGATAAACAAACTTCCCTGCAATATTAATTTGAATTATTCTAAATAAAGAAATAAAAATCATCTTTTTGATGGCCAGCAGAACATCCTAAAACTTCTGTTCCGGATAAAAATTATACCAACATTTATTTCGTGTTTATTATTAAAATCCTTTATTCAAGAAGGTTTATATATAATTAAATATGACTGTAAACTTTTTCCACATTTTACTAACAAGTTATCCACAATCCATCATACTATATCCGTACTTATTATTAACACTTCTTTTTTACTAAATTAGCACAACAGTTATAACGATCAGATCATGGAAAACAGGGTTAAAATTTTGAGAGAGAAAATGAATATGACCCAAAATGAGCTTGCTGAAAAGTCAGGACTTTCCCTTAGGACAGTTCAGAGGATTGAAGCTGGAAGTATCTTAAAAGGTTTTACTTTAAAAGCACTTGCACAAACTTTGAATACCCAACCGGAAGAACTGGTTATCAGTAAAAAAGAAGAGATTAATATCCAGCGGGCTAAAAGAATAAATTTATCAGCCCTGGCCGGACTCCTAATTCCGTATGGCGGCATTATTCTTCCTGCTATTTTAACCTACAAAACAACAGATCTGAAAAACAGAGAACTGGGGAAAAGTATTGTCTGTATCCAGATTATCGTATCTGTTATTTTTTCTGTCTTAATGATTATCAGTCCGTTTATTCAAAAGCTATTTACTTTCACATTCCCGCTTTTCATGATTCCATTGGTTCTCTTTTTATTTTTAAAATTATTCATTATCATCAATAATGGAATCAGCCTGAACAAAACACAGGATTTAAGTATTAAACTGAAAATCAATTTCCTATAATAAGACATACTGAAATGTCGTAAAATTGTCGTCCATTTTTTATGCTAAAAAAGTAAAGGATTTCCGAACCTTGTACAAAAAACAGCATGAAAATAATCAAGAGAATTATCTTTACAGTTTTAATCCTTATCATCATTACAGGAACAGTCGGATACGTCTATTTTGAACACAAATTCACTCCAGAAAAGAATTATTTAACGATAGAAAATGAAAGCGGAGCTGTTCCTATCATATGGACCGGAAAAGATAAAAATGCCCTGCTCGTTCCGATTCTCTTTCCTAAAGATACAGCCATTTACTATCTTCAATTTGATACGGGAGCTGTTTATACGGAGTTTTACAGTAAAGCTGCTGCACAATTAAGGGAGGTAACCCTCAAAAATGAACGGGCAGCTGCCACATTTTTTATTGGTAAAACCAGAATTACGTCCGGAAAGATTAAAATATCCAACACAGGAACTTCAGAGAAAAATACCCCTGTTAAAATCATCGGGACCCTTGGCGCTGATATACTTGAAGACAGAAGAACACTGATTAATTTCAGAGAGCATCATATTGTTTTCAACCTATCCAAAGAACCTGATGAGTTTAAGGACAATCTTATTGATTTTAAATTTAAGAAAAGAAAAATCATTATTCAAGGAAGCCTTAACGGTAAGAATGAAAAGTTCCTGTATGATTCCGGTACCAGTGCTTATGAATTATTGACCAGTAAAGAAAACTGGGAAAATTTAAAATTACCAACTTCAAAGGTTAAAATAGAAAAAGCTCAGTCGAGACCCGCTCTTTTAACAGCTTATACTGCAAAAATGCATGATACCATCCGTTTTAAGAACAAAAACCTTCCATTGAATGCAGTAACTTATGTGGAAGGATTTTCCAAAAGTCAATATATGTTAATGAAATTTTCAGGAATGTCCGGAATGCTGGGAAACAGGATCTTTTTAAATCACAACATTTACATTGACTGTTCAAAGGGAAAAATTGGAATTGAATAAAAGTTAAATCCATTCTTATCAATTATTGCTATTCCCAAATCTTTCCTAAATCATGTGTTTATTTTGTCATGTTTTTAAACAGCATTTAAGATTTTTGAATAAACATTCTATTCATAAAGCCTTATAATTTTGTTATGACAAAATATATTTTCTGCGTATCGCTGGTATTTATCTGATGTTATGATATTGCAGATGTTAACATTAATAATAAAGCAATTTTCATGATGTCCGGTATCAAAAAAATCCTTATCATATTAAGCATAACAGGTTGTGTGAGAAGTCTGGTAAAAGCACAGATCAGCCCTCCGGGGTTAGGTGATGCCAATACCGCATTTTGGTCAGCTTTTGGTGTAAAGCGTAACCTTGATTCTTTAGGAAAAAAACAAACCATGAGTTATATTGCTATTGGACGTAAAAGCAGCCCGGATCATGATAATCTGTTTGCCAAACAGGCTATTTTCGTATTGAATCACGAATTTTACCATTCTTTTGCTCCTCATCAGCAATACAGTTATGCACTAAGCTACCGCAGACAGCCTGAATATGAGAAAGTAGCTCCTTATGATAAAGAGGGTATAGAACAGGAATTCAGGATGTATGGGAGATATGCCTACACTTTTGATTTCGGGAACAAACTAAAGCTTAAAAATACGGTCCGCCAGGAATTCAGAAAGTTCTTCGATGCTGATTTTCATAAAGTGGATGAAGATTTTCAGTTGAGAACCCGTATGAAAACTCAGCTGACCTATAAGTTATCTCCGAAAAACAATCAGAAACTGGCATTGAGTGCTGAAGCATTATTCTCCATCAGCCACCTCAACGAACATGACCGGCACTGGAATTCTTTTGAATATCGGGAATTACGGCTCGCAGCCTATTATATGTTCAATATTCCGAATTCTCCTTTCACAGTAGATATTGGTTATATGGATGATCTGATAAGAGGCAGCAACAGTATTCATAATGGCGGGGTACATTATCTGGCAGCAGATGTGGTATGGAATATTCCTTACGGAAAGAAACACAATTAGAATAAATATAAAAAAGGTCTTTACAAAGTTGTAAAAGACTTTACAAAAAATACGTCGAGTTCTGTCGTATTGGTCTATTATTTTTGTCATAGATCAAAACAAAAATCTTTCAAGAATTTGTTACATCTATCATTAAATAACAATACCAAAAGACAAAAAACAATGATTTACACCAATGATTTTTTCGCAACAGGAAGCTCTTACCCCAATGATAATTTAGTGCAGTTGGTAGACAGTTTCACTGGTGAAAATGTGAATTTCAAAAAAGTAACTGTATGGCATGATGGATCATTAATGAACCCTGCAAAGGCCGATGGGATTATATACAGACAAAAGAATAGTGATTACTACGCAGATTTAGAATGGCTGGTCAACCGAACGGTATACGTAAAAAGATTTGGGGCTGTAGGTGATGGGATCACTAATGATGCACCCGCCATCAGAAGAATGATTTCTTTTCTTCCTCAGAAAGATTTTATTGTAAGATTTGAAAATGCAAAATATATGCAGGGAGACGGCAGTTTTACAGAAAGATATGCACTGGGTACAAATCCTAAAACAGGAGCAACTGAATATATTGGAGGAGAAAATAGAGAAAGCAATATAGGACCTGAACTTTTTTTCAGTTTTACAGATAAATCAGATTTTACCATCTATGGTAACGGAGCGTTGGTAAAGGCTCATCCCGGTAATCCGCCAATTACCAACATGCGTGGTTTTGAATTTATCCGATGTAAGAATTTTAAAGTAGAAAATCTTAACTACGATGGCTCTAAAAATGACAGAAAGCCGGACGGTGGGGATCCACATCAATATAATAATCAATCTGGTTTTAAAGTAAGCTCATCACAAAGATATGAGTTACTCGATTGCAGATCTGATAATTGTTGTATGGATGGCTTTTTTATTTCTTCAGATGATATTAATGCCAATAACTGGAACGAAGATGGGCTCCTTAGAAACTGCCACGCAGATAACAACTATAGACAGGGAAGCTCCGTTGTAAATAGCAAAAGATTTAAAGTAATCGGTGGATCCTATACCAATACAGGAAAAACTTACGGAACATCACCGGAAGCAGGAATTGATATTGAAGAAGGTTATCCTTCTAACTTTGGAAGAGGCAGTATTGATACTGTTGTGGATGGTGTTTTGTTTGAAGACAACAATAATACCGGGCTTTCGCTTCATCTTGGAACACGGGATGCCAACGTTGTAAACTGTGTTTTCAAAAATAATGGAATATTTGTAGCACCTGATGAATATGGTCTAAGCTGCAATAATACTATATACAATAATAACTTTTACGATTCCACAATCAGACTTAGCGGAGGAGGTGAACATTTTTACGGTAACAGAATTTATCTATCTCCTTCTTATCCTTTTCAATTCACCTTAGACAATGAATTTAATCACTTTCTAAATAAAAAATGTCGTGAAACACTGGTCTATGATAATTATATTTATCGTGATGCCGGGAAATCAACCATTAATGATGGAGTTACCGGAACCTTGAATATTGGAAATGTAAAGAATGGAGTAAGGGTATTTAAAAATACATTCATCAATATTGCTTCAAAAGGGACTTTCCTGTTTTTCCATGGCCCAGCTGACAGAGAGTTGGAATTTTATGACAACACATTCCATAATACTCCGGAGTTCATTACCAATACCTCTATGCAACCAGGAAGTACCTATTATACGAATTATGAAGGCTTTTTTAAGAAGGCTTATAACAATAAAATTGAAATTCCCGGAATGAATAAAATGGTTTTTACTTCTCACAGAAGTAAAGGTGACAAACTTGTAAAAAGTTTCCAACTGAACAGGATTGAATCGGGAAAATATGTGGACATTACTTTTGATAACTTTACAAGTGCATTTGAAGCCAGGGAGCTTTATCTTAAAGTAACAACTAAAGGATACTGGTATGAAACGGATTCAACGCAGGTAAAAGAAGAAATCATTTCTTTTTCAGATGTAAAACCTATCAGCTATACGGGGACTCTGGATGATTTTAAGAAACTTCCGGTTTCCACGGGTATCTATATTAAAAACAACAAAGCAACGCTTACTTTTACTCAAAGCAGTTCAGATTCACTTAATCAATTATGGGCTCTTGACATCGCTATTGAAGTATTAGGAAATTATACTGATGATTTTCCGGTAAAAATTTCAGAACCTTATGATACTAACAATCAACCGATGATGATTAATTTACCCATGATCAAATCAAACAATCAGGTTGAATCGGCTGCAACTGACGTTGCTAGTCTTCGTAATGATTTTAACAGCTTATTATTAAAATTGAAAAATGCCGGTCTCATGCAAAACTAATAAATAAACATTTATTTCCCCAGGTTGCCTCATCATAGAGGCAACTTTTATTTTTCAGATATATTTAAAGCCAATTACTAAAAATCCCAACCATCACTGGCTGGGATTTTCGTTGGAAAATATAGGATTCTCCGCAATATAATTAAGTATGAATGTGGTGTAAAATTTTAATTGCACAGAGTCAGGAACTGACGGCTCATCTGCACCTTGAATTTTGCTTCGGCTCTGGATTGAGCATAAATAGTATGTTCAAAAGCGTGGATTGTTTTTAATTTCTGATCGATGTACTCTGCAACCTGTACAATAGAAAAGAGAAAATCCCTGTACAGTGCCATATCTACTGTCTGCCCATAATAAGGAAGATAAGCTTTAAGGAAAGGAATAGTCTTTTGGTGCCTGTTATAGCTCACACAATACCCTGCTCCTTCCCGGGAAGTCACGATGTCATAATCATTAATGTAATCCAGAATATTTTTACTGCCACTCAGCGCTTCTTTATTCTTTGAGCAGTAACGGTTAATCTTATCCAGAATATGTTGTGCATATTCCATCATGGAAATGGTTTTCCATTCAAAAACATGATTCATTCCTTTTTTAGGTGATGCTCCGTTCTCGCATCCTGTACAAAAGGAAATGCCTATCTTTTCATGATAAGGAAAGAAACATTCTTTAATTTCAATGGTGGCATCTGCCTGCAGGCTGTCATCAGCAAAATTATAATAGAGATAAGGGCTATACATGTCTGCTAACGCTTTTAAATAATCTGCCTCACTGGTATTATGATATTCTTCAAACCATTTTTCAAGATGGTCATAGTAATGGTTTTCAAAGTCGCTAAAGTTTAAGTAAAATGGCAATTCCATAGCTCTGTAATTTTGATATGACAAAGCTATTAGTGTAAAGCGACAAAACTTGACGTATTATATTTTTTTAAGCAGACACATTGTCTATACTGATTTTACCACACAACTAAATAGTGAATTCCGTTGGGTATAGAATTCACAAGTGAAGCGAGCTGGCTATTTATCATTACTTGTTTATTCCACTCCACAAAGCCGCATTCTTATCTGTCATAATTTTTCATCATAAACTCAAAATAGTGGATCATCTTAAGGTAGTTTTCTATACTGAGATATTCATTGGTACTGTGAATACTCTGCTGCTCTGCACTGTTGATTCTGATAGGCATGAATCTGTAAACGTTTTTGCTTACAATTTCATATTTACCGGCATCGGTTCCGGCCATGGTAAGATAAGGTGAAACAATAGCTCCCGGATAAATTTCTTTTACTCCGGCCTCAATTAATTTAAATGCTTTGGTATTGGATGGAGATATCGCAGAAGCTTCTCTTGTGTTATCTATTTCTTCTACCTCAACATCGAAACCTTTTGTGGCTTTTGCAATATGATCGCGGACGTCTTTTACAGTATTGCCTGGAAGAAGCCTGAAATTGACTACAAATTCAACTTCGGGAGAAAGTACATTGGTACCATCACTTCCTTTCATCATCGTTAAGGCGGTTGTAGTTCTCACCAATGCATTGGTTGTATTGTTTTTGGTGAGCTGTGAGATCAGTACGGGTTTTAACAGCCATTGGTTCGCCAGTGCCATTCTCGTGGTAAAAGGCATTGCTCCGCCAATATTATCAAAAAATTCTTTAATTAATGGGGTTATCACCGGCTTCATCTGATCGTCTTCCAGTTTTTGCATAATAACAGCTGCTTTACCTATGGCACTTTCCATAGGTGGCATTGAGGAATGGCCGCCAAGTCCTTTTACTTTTATTTTTGCAGAAAGGAAGCCTTTTTCGGCGCATCCTACTACAGCCACATCGGCATCTACTCCGGCAACATTTCCTTTTCGCATAATTAATCCGCCTTCGTCGTAGACAGCATCAAATTTCAGCCCTTTTTTCTTAAAGTAATCTGCGATCTGAATGGCTCCTCTTTGCCCGCCTACTTCTTCATCAAAACCAAAAGCCAGATAAATATCACGTTGGGGAACCTGTTTATTTTTAATCAGATTATTCATTGCTTCCATCAAGGAAAAAAGCATTCCTTTCATGTCTATTGATCCTCTGCCATAAATTCTACCATTGGCCACTGCACCTGAAAAAGGTGCGAAATCCCAGTCTTCAGCCACCTTTGCAACAGGTTCAGCCGGTTTATCATCCGGTCTGAAGATATTTTCAGCTGTATTTTTTACATCAGCATCTCCTGGTGGAACCACATCCATATGGGAAAGGAATAAAACGGGTTCCAGCTTTGAGTTGCTTCCTTTCAGCCTGAATACTAAGCCATATATATTAACTTCAACATTTTCGGTATTTTGATATACTAACGGATACGTTGTTTTCAGATATTCTTTAAACTGTTCAAACGGTGTATAGTTGAATTCGCCCAAACTTCCCGTAGAAACGGTAGGGATCTTTATTCCCCCTGAAAACCTTGCCACCGCGGAATCATTTTTTCCAGGCTTCCAACCTTCTCCGGCGCCCGTAGTGCTTTTTTTAAAAGGATAGGTATAAGTTTTAATCAATACGATAGCAGCGAGAATAACAATAATTCCCAGAAGGGTTAAAAGAACTTTTTTCATAACAGGATGATTTTGTGAATGGGTTTGGTTCTATAAAGATAGCAAAGTATTTGGTCTTTAACAATTTTAACCCGGGCTTTACAACAATTTCAAAAAGGAAAATGGAGAATGTAAGTATGCCCCTGAATTTACCATTAAGAATAATATTCTCACCTTACACGATTCGCAGATAGTATAAGAATGAAGATCAATTTTTAGTAAAAGGATGAGCTATTAATTCAGGATCTCATTCGCTTGAGTCAGAATGATTGGTTTTCCCTCGGTAATTAAAATGGTATGTTCGTGTTGTGCCATATAGCCGCCTTTGTTTCCAACCATCGTCCAGCCGTCTTTTAGTTCTACAGCAAGGTTTGACGAAGTGGAAATGAATGTTTCAATAGCTACTACTGAGTTTTTCTTAAAGCGTCTGGTATCAAAACGGTTTTTATAATTCAATAATTCATCGGGCTGTTCATGTAGGCTTCTCCCTACTCCATGTCCGGCGAGGTTTTTAATGACTTTAAAACCTCTTTTCTTCGCTTCGGTTTCCATTAGAAATCCAATATCTGATATTTTGACACCTCCTTTTATATTATCAATAGCTTTCTGAAGAATATCTTTAGATGCATCTACCAGCTTCTGATGTTGATGGATATCTTTTCCAATCACAAAAGACCCTCCATTATCAGCCCAGTATCCATTGAGCTCAGCAGAAACATCAATATTAATCAGATCACCTTCCTTCAAAATTCTCTGATCGGTAGGAATGCCATGGCAAAATTCATTATCTACACTTATGCAGGTCCATCCGGGAAATCCATAGGTAAGATAAGGGGCTGACTTTGCGCCGAAGTCAGCGAGTATTTTAGCTCCGTATTCATCGAGTTCCTTTGTGGTCATCCCTGGCTGAGCGTATTGCGACATCTCTCTCAAGGTATAAGCAACTGCTTCACTCACTTTTTGCATTCCGATTAACTGATCATTGTTGGTAATTGACATGATTTTATTTTTTGATTGGATATGAATTTCAATACCATAGAGTGTCTATAGCTACTGAAAAAGACAAAGTTAAAGAATAAATTTCCTTTTATTAAGAAAATGATTATTGAAAACTAATCGTTTTCCTTCTAAAGCGCATCGGATTATCGAACTCATAGTCATATGGAGACCACCAACTATAGTACCCTCAAAATTTGAGCAAAGCCAACTCAAATTGAGTTGGCTTTGTTATTTATCTCTGGGTTTTGCCTGTACCATCTGTAGCATAACCTTCTAATATATTTATGCTTAAAAAAGAAGCATCTTTATTTACATCGGAAAATTTTTCTGCATTTTCCTTATAAATAATAGGTTTGTACCTTTCTTTATTTGATGTATAATCTTCAAAAAAATATTTTTTATCTATCGAATTATAAGCTTTATAATCATAGTTTGATTCTTTGCGTAATAAAATAAAATTCGGTAATTTATTACTATAATATAAAGTAAGATAACTACGGTTAGATGTTTCTATATAGCCATCTTTTGGTTTAGTTACTCCATAATATTTACCGGGTATCAAATAACAAGTACCTCCGTATCTTTTCCACATTGTAATGGATTCTCCGTTGGTGGCTTTGAAAAAAGAACGACTTTGGTCGTACCAAAGAAATAACATTCCTATAATTGTGGCAAATATAATAAAGGCTTTTAATATTCTTTTCATATAATGTTATTTAGGACCACGTAATGGATTTGATGATTGGGATTTATAAGTATTAACACGTCTATCATTATATTTTTTATATCCGACATTGTGTCCCACTCTCTGAGCTTGCTGAGTTGTCTGTCCTTCAGTAGACAATTTTCCATCCTGTACACTTTGAAGAGCATCAAATCCGCTTCTTGCTGTTCCCCAGTTTAAGCCGTTATTTCCCGCAATATAACCTGCTCCAAAATTTCCAATATCTCTGGCTGAAGCGATAACGGTGACATTATCTGTTTTATCTCCCGTATCTACTGAAAATAATACACTCGATAAGTATATTGTGTTACGGTCATTCCCTCAGGTCTCTTGTCTGTTCCTCCCGCTTCTCCATCAGGACCATTCGTTTTGAAATCGTATTGTTCATTACCCTTTCCATTTGCCATATATTTAATAATATTAGGCTCATTAGGACCCATCAAATCATTAAGAAAATCATTACCGCTCAAATCACCAGCACTTATCACAGCCCCTTCAACAGCTTTATTATCATCTCCCATAAAAGAACGTGGAGTCAGAGAATTGGCGATATGCTGAGATGTATTAATATCATAATCCCCTTTGTCATCTGCTAAATAAATTCCATTATTTCCGTCATCTTTAGCATTTACAACAGTGTATGTCCCATCTTTATTATCCTTTACTCCAGCACTTGTCACGCCACGTCCATCCGGGTCTATAAATCTTATTGGGTTATTAACAGCATAGTTGTATGGTGACCATCTTCGGTATTGTTCCGCCAGCGGATCTATAACACCCCATCTTCCAATGTCAAGCGTGTACATCCTCGCCTCATAATCATTCATTCCGGTCTCCTGTAGTTCCTTCCCATTGTACTTGTAACTATAATACCCTCCAAAATTTGAACTTCCAAACATTCCTGAGATATGATTCAAACCAAAAGGATAGTAGTTATTGGTATCTGTAGCTTCTAGACCGCCTGCACTGTCTCTTGCAAAACTCACCCTGGTATTTCCTAAATGATCTTTATACTGGTAAATATAACGGTTTTCGGTGAAACTGTAAAAGCCTTCTGAGGTATTTACAAAATCAAGCTTCCAGGTTGGAGTTTCTTCAAGATCAGGAGACTGTCCTTTTTGGACAGCCTCTCTTTACTTATCTGCTGCGAAGTTACAAACTTCGTAGAGCGGGACAAAATTACAAGACCTAAATCGACAATTCAACTAAAAGAGGAAAACATTTTCTAAATCTTATCTAATAAATCTAAAGTTCCTGAAAAATTAAAAAAATTCATTCAAACAATTTAACTGTAATAGCCACGACTTGATCTATCATTTTGTACATTTCCTTAACTACCAAAAATGGAAAAAGCCATCAAATTCGGTGGCTTTTCTTTTAGTTTTGAACAGTTTCTAAATTATATATATCTCCACCCTCTTTTGTACACTGTCAAATATTTGTTTAGGATACTATCTTTCAAATTGATTTTGGTAATTTGATTACAATTTTCATTGTTGTATTTAAAAATCAATTCCTTGTTATTAATGCTGTTAGGTATTGCAGAAGCAGAATCTAAATTATAAAACCTAACAAAGTGAAGGCTTTGTGCTTATAATTCTATGTGGTATGATAAGACATTTAAATATCTAGATAACCATTTATGTATTTTGAATAATTCCGATTAACTCAGTATATGAATTTTCTTTTTCACCTTTAATAATCTTACCTGTATCATACTCTTCTATAATCACATTATATTTACCGGTTTTATCATAATTAAAAGTTGAAACATATATCAAATTACTTCCTACTTGGATACCTATTGCAGTCGTATCTGCATCCCAAAAGTCAACAATTTTAAACTTAGGTAATGATTCATTTTCTATTTTACTAAGAAGTTTATTTATTTCTTGATCTTTATTGTCCATTATTTTAAAAATCTATTATCTGTTAATAATTTCCTTACTGTAGTATCACCACTTTTTAAAGCTTCTTTAACTGTACTTTCTAAATATTCTTCTGGAAAAACTTCTTTTATTCCACCTTGTCTATGAGCAGAAATAAACTCTTATACAGTTAAATCAGCATTTTCTAATATGCTTTTTGAAGTTGGACTAGTTGCATTTAATTTAAGACTTTTTGCCAATTTTAAAAATTTTCCATCTCCTGCTCCCATTCTGACAACTTTTCCAAATTTACCTTTCTTTGTGTTTATAAGCAAAATTGCAGTTGCAGCAATCATTTCTCTACCATTCTCACTATCGCCAATTGATTGGATTGAATTAGATAAAAGGCTTGGTACATCCATAATTAGTTTTCCTACACCTTTTATATCACCCCACATGCTTTTACCATAACCATATTTACTTCTAAGCCAAGCATTTTCTTCCGGTGTATTTGGTCTGATTGATGCTAGAAGAGATAATGTTTCTTGGATGTCTATTTTAGAAATTACATCAGCTGTTTTTTGTGTAAACCTTTTAATGCCCGTCACAACAACTCATTCAATTTCAATAGGTTTATTAGCTCCACCTCTTTCATTTGGATTAATTTCAGTCTTCTTATCATTACCAGGTCCTGTTTCAACCCTTTCTCCAATCATACCCGTAGGATCTATAAAACTAATAGAGTTATTAAAAGCATAAGAGTACGGACTATATTGAAACTGTAATTCACTTAATGGATCCTGTGTTCCAAATTTTCCTAATCTGGCATATACATTCTTGCTCCATAATCATACATTCCTGTCTCTTGCAGCTCCTTTCCATTTTACTTATAATTCTTATAACCTACTATAACTAAAGACCATCTCAAAGCGAGTCTCTAATAATTGTTGTATAATTTTATTTTTGGTAATCTTTTGAAAATTTTACACCTTTCTTCTCTAAAATATTTTTTATATACTCAGCTTTTTCTTGAGGCGATACTTGTATAACTTCATTTTTATAATTGAAAGTAAGCAACCACATACTAGTATTATAAGAGAAAGAATAAGAAGCTAAATTAAAGTTTTCATAATGAACCTCCTGTATATTTTTAAATACATTTTTTAACATGATTGTTTCATCTAGTGCTTCATCAATTATTATCCTATAATTATAAAGTTTATAGACTTTTGTATACTTAAAACCAGACATTAATTCTGGATTCAAAAAATATACGTTTAACCAATATTTATTTTCCTTTTGTATTTTATTTGCACCAACTATTAATATATTGTCATTTGCATCCACATAGTGCTCTTTGTTTTTGAAGTCAATATAACTTTCAATAACTTGCATTACTACTTTAGGATCAATCTTTTTATCTTGTGCTTTACAAGAAAATAGAATTAGTATAGTTCCTAAAATAAATATCAATTTTGTTTTCATAATTAATTTTTCTGTTACTACCTGTATATGTTGCTGTTGAACCATTAAAGTTAACATATCCTTTTCCTGGTGTTGGCCATTTCCAAGTACTATAGACATTGGTAGTTTTAAATATTGGATTTCTGCTTGACACATCAGCATCTACATAACCTCCCGTAATGATTTTATAAAAAATAGGATTATTATTTTTATCAAATCTAACATTAAATCCTCCAGGGGCTATACTTTCTCCTAGCGGATGAGAATGATCAAAATCAACACTTTTGGTTTGGTTAATGAAGTGATTACCATTTCCTCCTGCTAGATTTACATAGGGAATAGCAAAATATGCACTAACACTTACATTAGTAACATGGCTAGTAGTTATAACATTTGAGGAAAACCCATCTCCAAAATTAAATGTATCCCTAGTAAATTCAACATTAGTATTTTCTGCTGCAAAGTCAAAAAATTGTTTAGCTGCACCATCATTTTGTATTTGTAGATACGTATAAATGTTACTTCCTTTTGAGCCTTCGTGTCCTGGCGTTTTAAAATTAATATCTTTAGCTTCTCCTATTTGTGAGTCTCCTGTTGGATTGCTTTCTGTCACATTTGTACGAGCAATTTTTATAGACTTAGATTCATCTTCGTTTGTAATAGTATCATAGGCATTATTGTCTTTTGTTCTTTCTATATTACCATTATTAAAAATTTTAATCTTATCTTCTGCTTGCATTCCATCCGGATCAATAAATCTAATAGGATTATTGTAGGCATATGCAAAAGGACTCCAACGTCTGGATTGCTCCGAAAGAGGATCTATAACACCCCATCTTCCAATGTCAGGCATGTAAAATCTTGCTCCATAATCATACATCCCAGTCTCTTTTTGCAGTTCCTTGCCATTATATTTGTAGTTATACAAAGGATTTCCAACCGAAGTATTATATCCTTCATGTTTTAACCCAAAAGGATAATAGTTGCTTTCTTCAATGACCTGTGTTCCTGTAGTTCCTTTCTCGTAACTCATTCTTACATTACCTAAATGATCTACATAGTTGTAAATATACTTATTTTTCACAAAATCATAATAGCCCTCCGATGTGGGTACAAATTGTAAATCTGGTAAAGGTGGTGGACAATCCAGACATCCTATTCCCGTTGTATTCAAAACATACTGAAACCCATCTAAATAATCTGTAACAGTCTGTGCAAGGCTTGTATTTCCTTGAGAATCTCTTTTATAATAAGAATATAATTTTTTAAGTTTAGTACCATCTGTTCTATATAAATAAGAACTTATACTGCCAAATGGACTTTTATTATTATTCTTAGTAACATAAGCAGGAAGATTTAAAAAATTATACGCTATTGAAGTTATATTTTTATCTAAATGATTAGTCATATTACCATTGGCATCATAAGATATAGGATTACCACCGGTAGGATATCCCGAAAAATTCCCTGATGCATCTGATACAGAAGCCAGTCTATTACCATTGTATGCATAATACAATTGATCTATCTGTATAGGACTGTTACCATCTGATTGCCCATATCGGTCTAACCGGGTAATATTGCCATTAAGATCATATTGCACCCATTCATTATAAGCGCTTGTAATTTCTACTGTTGAACCTGGTTTACTGTAAACAGCATGAAACATTCTGTTTAAGTTATCATAATTATAATTGTATCTTCTATAAATACCATCCGTAGAGGTTTTCCAGTCGATCTCTGCAATGTTACCATTGAACCTGCCTATTGTTGAAGCCGAAGATTCCGGATTGTTATACTTCATTTTATATCCAAATAAATCTCCATTAAGGTTCGAAGGGTCATTAATCATGGTCATCCAGCCTCTGATATTGTATCTGTAGTCTATACTCTGTAAAGGATTAGCAATATCTGAGCCACCTACTTTTTTAGTTTCCAGCTGGGAAAGTTCATTGTACTTATTCTGGGTAAGGATTTCTGTTGGATTACTGTCTACCTGATGCTTATGAGTAAGCAGCCTGTTCTGATGGTCATATTCAAAGTTTTCTGTAATGACTCTTTCTGTATCTGTTTCCAGCCTTTTATGCCTGGTGATAACGCTTTGAGCCACGCCCGCAAAATCCAGCCTGGATTCTGTTTTAGTGTATCCACCATACAGGCTCTCCCTGAATGGTTGAAGGAAAGGCAGGGTTAAAACTGTATTGTGGATAGGTATCGTAATAATTAACCGATAAAATATTTATTATGTCAAAAGGATATGCAGTGTTACCATAATATATTTCCATTCCACTGAGCGTAAAACTTGTACTCTTTCTTTCTTCCGTTGCAGGCTGTCCATGATCAATATAATAGTCTACACTGCTCTGAACTTGATATCTTTTAAACCAAGCTCCAATGGATGCCACTCCTGTATAAGCTACACGCGAAAATTTATCATATTTTGTAAAAAGCCAGTTCCCAGTAGGGTTCATATTAGCATCCTGAGTCATTACCAGCTTGTCTGCTTTATCATATACCATATATTCCCAACCTTTTCCAGGAAGCTTCTTTTCTACAAGTCTGCCTTTTCCATCATAACGGTACTGATAATACAAATTTTCTACAGTGCCAGTCTCTACAGTGGGGGCTGATGCTAAAGGAGGAATAACAAATGCTAATTGATCATATTCATTATAAACATAGTATGTATCAGTATTCTGTGTGGAATTCAATACTTTCTTAACCAATAAAACCTGTCCTTTACCATTTTTGAATTCTATGGTTTTATTGCCGTCTTCATCGGTGACGGTGTTTTTATAGAGCTGTGACGGCTGGAAATACTGAAGGAGCTGAACCGAGGTTTGTGTCCTTCCTTCAACCCACGTAGTAGTAGTTTCATATTTCCTTACGTAGTCTTCCCAAACATTAGCATCATATTGAAATTTCACGGGTTTGTTAGCCCAGTCATTTCCCACCTGAATCTGCTGCTGGATCTTGTCTAAGGGAGAGTTTTCCAATATTTTTTCTGAATAGATCTTTTCAGAGCCATATACTGATGAGGCATTTCCAAGAGGGGAATTATATATAGCCCCGTTCTTGCTTTGGCCTTCCCAATCCGTCAAAATACTGAACGGTTTCTGAGATTTTTGTTGGGGTTGTTCCATTGTAATCCAGATAAGTCTTGGATTGAATATAATTTTCTCCCGGAGTAGCCTGGGCATGGACGGAATGGCCCATCAGCAGCATCCCTATGGGAATGAGTTTTTTTTTCATCGGTTTCAGTTTTTGTAATGGTAGTTGAATTCTTTTAATAATTTTCCGGTATTATTATGCTCTCTGATTTCTTTTAATCTGCCTGCATCATCATAAAGATAAACTTCTCTGATACCGGATGGCGGGGTAATACTTCTCACTCCGATTAATGGATCATAGGTGTAGGTAGTGATCTGATAATTTGATAAGTTGTCTTTAAAAGTTTTAAATGCATTTAACAGAGTAGTTTCATCATTATTCCTTTCTGCGGCTGCATCTGTATTAGAGGCATTCACAATACTGTCTATGAATGACTGCCCAATGTTCTCCAGTTTTGCATTTTCAATCTTGGCAATAGGCTGGGTACCATTATATCCCCAAATGATAACCGTTGAAACTCCATCTTTAGTGGTATACTGCTGAAGGTTACCTTTACTATCATATTTATCATATTTCACTTCATTTGCTACTGCTGCAGGATTTTGAAGATCATATGATAAAACAGAGGTAGGAAGTACTAAGTATCCCGTTTGAGAAACTGGAAGGGTTATTGGATAAATTGTTTTGCTTTTTGACAATGTATTCACAACTCCATTAACACTCTGCTTTGTTTCTGTTTCTAAAGGAATAGCAATCATATTTTTATCTATCAGCAATTGGTTTCCGGTCTGATGAGCATACTGATACTCTGTTTTTATACTTTCACCGGATGGCAAAATATTTTCAGTACTTTTTACATTGAAGGGCCTATTGATATCAGTATCCCAATAGGTATTGAATGTTTTAGTTACAATAGATTTATCCCCAAAAAACTCTTTCGTTGTAGTTCCGATATGCTCTACTTTTGCAGATTCAATCATGTACATTTTAGGATCCACAACAAAAATTTCCACCGGAATATCCATAACAATGGCAGTCCCTTTTGTAATATCAAAATCTGTAGAAAAAGCAGCTATTTTCGGATTGTTTGTGGTAAACTCGGATAAACCGTTTTTCAGGGTATTAAGCTGATAGCTATTTTTTACTATTTTTAAAGTATCGTTAGCATTATTGAGATAAATTTCCCTTTTCAGTCTGCCACCTTTCCATTTGTTATACACATAGTCTGAACTGCCGGAAATTTCATATTCTCTCACAATCTTTCCTTTTCCTGTAATTTCAACTACAGAAGGATAATTAATGACATCCGAGCTGCCATAACTGGTGTTTCCCTGGCTGGAATTGTGAAGACGGTAATATCTTTCAAAAGCGTACCCAATCTGTGTTCCACCACCTGCTTCAGCAGTTTCTATTATTTGTCTTTTAATAAAAGATGAAAAATTATATTTCTGTTTCAACTGGAAATCAGGAACAAAGACTCCATTAATATATTTTCCATAGGCATATTCATAAACGTTTGAAACATTATTAGCGTCAATATCTTCAATTTTTTTGATACGAGGAGCACCATATTTTTTCATTTTATCAGTATAAATAGGATATGAATATCTGATCTTTGCTGAAATACTACAGTTACACATCCCTATTTTATACAGATTCAACATAATATCCTGCCCAACTGGAATTTCCCAATCAACAGTACTGGGTTTATACTGGGAAAAAGTTTTACTTCCAGTTTGTGCAAATCCCCAACAAGCAGTTTCTGCTGGCCCCTCAGGACCTGTATTACTAGCATTTTTACATGCGTTCCAAAAATCTATTTGAAGCTTTTTGGGTGTAGCATTAATTCCAAGATCTATTATTTGCTGTAAATGTGCTGATGTAACAGAGAATGTCTGAGTATTATCATACCCATCTTCTGTAGATCTTGTTCTAACTGTTCCTATGGGCAAATATCCATCGGCATCCCCTAGAGATTCTCTTACTGTATTGTATGGGAGTTCATAGTAAAAATTTTTCTTGGCTCCCGTAGGATATTTTATGGATTTTAGCGTCCCTAAAATAGCATAATCTTCATTAGGCTCCCTATTCCTTGTAGAAATAGCGTTCATTTCTGTTAAAGGAATTTCGTAATCGTAAACTTTATTTGGTATATTTGTTATTTCTCCGTTATTAATACTGTTGATATACCCCCAGTAGTCATCATTACTGCTGCTCCGTTTGGGAAGTTTATACTGTTCGTTGTAGTCAAATGAATACTCTGTATTTTGTAAATTATCGTGAACACTCAGAAGTTTAAGTCTGTAATCTTCATAGGTTTTATTTGTATTATCTGTTTCAAAATAACTATAATTAAGACTAATATCTTTTACGCTAACACCTGCTTTATTGGTTATGATCACTCTGCGAAGCGCAATCCCCTGTCCACCACTTAGATCTTTTCTGAATGATGTTCCGTCAGCAAATGCTGCATCAGCGTCATTGGAATATAAAAAATTAACTTCCCCATTATCAAAACTGATTTTACTGATAAGAGATTCTGAAAAGGAAGTGGATGTTTCTGTTTTTTCATATTTAGGAAGAGGAATCGGATCATGAAAATTCCCGCTTGGTTTAGTTGATATTTTAAAATTAGCAACCTGGCTGATATTTCTTTCTTCATAACTATTATTTTTGTTATAATAAAAATGAACAGATTTATTGTTAATTTTAAGTTCATCAAGATTATATAATGTTTTGTGAGCTACTGTAGGGCCTCCTATGCTTCCAGGTGATACTAAATTTCTTGGAGATATCCAATATTCAGTACCCTGCGTATCTTTTACATAAAATTTATCATTATTTCTTGTGATAACCACATCATCATTGGGAATCAAAAAAGTCTGATTATTCTCTTTCATTAAAAAAGAACCTGATGCAGTGGGCAGATTGTAATCAAAAATATCTTTTTGGGTATCATAATTACCGTTGTATATACTTTCCAGATCAGCCCGTAGCTGGTTATTCATATACGATTCTGTAATAGTCCCGCTATAGGCTCCATATTCAGCTATATTCTTTTTAAAGAAAGGGACATCCAGATCATCTAAACCTACAACATTATGAGAAATAGTTCCGGGAATACTGAGTGACCAGCCTAATCCTACAGTAGTAGCTACTTCATTTAGTTTTATTCCGCCTGTATTATAAGCAAGAGAAATAGGGATGCTAATTCCATCAACGCTTATCGTATAAATTTGGATATTGATATTCGCTTTCCCTCGGAAATAATCCATAGGTACTGCCTCCACTTTTGAGAGGCTATATGACTCTGCGCTGGCTGGTAAAGGAACAACCTGTTTAGTTTGTTCATTACCAATAGTAAGCTGTGCTTTACAAAGTCCACCCACTAGTAATAATAGTATTATTTTTTTCATGATTAATGTTTTTTTATTTCTTAATCAGCTTTGCATTCGCTGTTTTATTGTTATCTGTTTTTATGGTCACTAAATAAGCTCCCTGTATTAAAGCTTGGGTATTGATCTTAGTAACTCTGTTCTTTGTTTTAAAGTTCTGAAGCTGTCTTCCGCTCATATCATACAGCATAATATCAGCTTCTTTGAAATCATAGCCTATTTCTACGTATGCATAGTCTGATACCGGATTAGGATAGATCTTAATGTCATATTTTTCAATCAGATCATTCACCTGTTTGTCACCAAGCTTTACGATCTTCCAGTTTTCTTTTCCCAGCTCCTTCGCACTGGTTCCTGCTAAAACAATAGAACCGTCCCTGTTTAATTTCAAGTCTGAAAGCCTTTCTTCTTTCTGTCTGGATTCTCCTGCAACGTGTTTTCTCCACTGCTCATTGCCATTTGCATCCAGGTATAGCATCCAGAAGGTCTCATCATCTTTTTCTATTCTTCCTTCTGCCTGGGTATAGCCGCCTAATAAAATTCCTTTTGAGGATGTATCATCCGAAGAATGAATCACGCTCATTCCCATCAGAATATCACGGTTTTTGAAATTGTAGGATTTCTGCCACTGTTCATCGCCTCTTTCGTTAAGGGCAATCAGCCAAAGGTCTGTTCCTTCCTGGATACCTACCGTTTTGTTTCCTGATCTTTCAGACCTGGATTCCCCACCAATGATATAACCGTTTGCTGTTAAAGCCATTGTTCTTACATGGTCGTCTCCTTTACCGCCAAAGTTCTTTTCCCATTCTACCTTATTGTCTTTAGATACTTTTATAATCCAGTAATCTCCTTCACCAAAGTTTTCAGTTTTCTTTGAACCACTTACAGAGCTTCTGGAATAGATACCTAATAAAGCTCCGCCATCACGGGTAGGAATCATTTTCTCTACTTCATCTAAGCCTTTTCCGCCTAAAGTCAGCTGTGATAATTCTTTTCCGTCCTTGTCAAGTCTTACAATCCAAACATCTTTTGAACCATAACCATTGGAAGAGTTCTGTACATTTCCGGCGATAAAAAAGCCTAAATCTGTACTTTGAATTACTGCTCTGGCTTCTTCATCAGAAGAGGTTCCCAACGTTTTCTGCCATAATTCATCCCCGAATTCATTGATTCTGATGAGCCAGATGTCTGAACCGCCTTTGGATTCCTCTTTTTTATCTAAAGCTTTCCCGGAATAGCTGGTTCCTGAAATTAGAAATCCACCCTCCTGGGTTCTTACCGTAGAAGATAAATAATCGTGATTGTTCCCGGAGAAATACTTTTCCCAGACTTCTTCTCCCTGCTGATTAAGCTTAACCAGATGGAAATCGTAACCGTTGTTCTGTTTGCTTCCCTGCTGAAGTTTATCGCTCTGTATGGAGCTTCCCGTAATAAGATACTGCTGATCGATTGTAGTGGTAACCTGGCTTAGAAAATCCTGGGTAGAGGATCTGATATCTTTCTGCCACAGAACTTCCTGGGCAGAGAGCCCAAGGATGGTGCATACAGTACATGCACTAAGATAAATCTTTTTCATTCCCGTGTTTTTTTGAGTGAGTAATTAGCTTTTAAAATTCTGCCCAAATTTAGTTTTTTTTTATTTATACAAGTCATATTAATGTGATTTAATATAAAATATTTTAAAACATCAGGAAATTTCATCGCGTTTAAGTGATTTCTTAATGATGATGTAAATCTACAGAAGCATTGCGACAGAACTTGGCGTGTTATTATCATGAATCATATAAAAAAAATTGCTGCCTTATTTCCTGTTTAGCTGACCAACTCCATTATCTTATTTACTCTACTCTGACTTGTTCTATTTTAAGAAAAGCTTCGCAAGAGAGGCATATTCCTCCAAGTAATTGGTTGTAATTGCTGGAAGAAATGGATTGGAAGGAGATGACGGAAAGTCAGAATATAAAAAGTCTATCAATAGGAGTTTCTTCATTTACTGAATACAAAAAGGGCCAGCCCCGAAGAGCCAACCCTCAAAACATTAACTGTTTATTGATTGAATTATGATGTTTTTTTATTTCCAGCCGCCGCCCAGACTTTTATAAATGTCTACTACAGCGTTCAGCTGTTTTTGTTTCGCTTCTATAAGCTCCATTTTAGCATCCAAAGCATCCCTTTGATTCAATAGGACTTCAAGATAATCTGCTCTAGAATTTCTGAATAACTGGTTGGCAATATCAATAGACTGGTCCAGAGCTTTTGTTTCCTGAGATTTTAATTGATAATACTGATCTATATTCTTAATCTTCGACATCAGATTGGCTACGTCCAGATAAGCATTCAAAATAGTTTTATCATATTCATACAATGCCTGAATCTGTTTGGCATCTGCTGCCTGGAAGTTCGCTTTTATAGCACTCTTATTAATCAGTGGCCCTGCCATCTCACCTACAAGATTGTAAGCAATAGATTCCGGCATTTTTACCAGATAAGATGGCTTAAATGCCTCTAATCCCAAAGTAGCAGAAATCTCCAGGGATGGATAGAATTCTTTTCTTGCCGCTTCCACATCCAGTTTTGATGCCTTCAATTCCAACTCTGCCTGTTTAATATCAGGACGATTGGCCAGCAATTGTGAAGGAATCCCTGTATACACCGTTGGCGGAATAGTTGACATAAAGTTTTCCTTTGCTCTGACAATCGGCTGTGGATATCTTCCCAATAAAGCATTGATCTCATTCTCCTTTTCCGTAATCTGCTGTCGGATCGTATATTCTGAAGCTTTTGATTTAGCCAGCTCGGCTTCAAACTTCTTCACCGCTAATTCCGTTGCTGCGGCAGCTTCTTTCTGAATTTTGGAAATTTCCAAAGCCCTTTGCTGCAGCTTGATATATTGTTGAATAATATCTAACTGATTATCAAGCGCCAATAATTCGTAATAATTATTAGCTACTTCCTCAATAAGGAGAGACAGAACAAAGTTTTTCCCTTCTACTGTGGAAAGATAATGTGCCACTGCAGATTCCTTTTCTGTTCTTAATTTCTTCCAGATATCTATTTCCCAGTTAGCCATTAAACCTCCTTCAAAGTTACCAAGAGGATCCGGTATCTTTCTTCCCGGCTCCATTTCAGTACTTGCATCCCCGGCTCCTTCACTCGTATATCGGCCTGCTTTTTTCAATCCAGCCCCTATTCCCGCAGAAACGGTGGGCGTTAGTCTTCCTTTTTTAGCCAAAACCCCACTTTTAGCAATTTCAATTTCCTGAAGCGTAATCATAAGCTCCTGGTTATTCTTTAAAGCCGTTTCAATAAGGCTTACCAGATTGGGGTCGGTAAAAAACTGCCTCCATGGAGTTGTTCCACTATTATTATTAGCATCCTGAGGTTCTTCCTGGTTGAAGTTCTGAGGGATATTCTCTTTCACTTCGTCTTTTATGACGGTTGCCATTGGAGCCTTACAGCTTGCTAAAACAAGAGATAAGGCAATGGCTGCTATTATATTTTTAGTCTTCGAATTTTCCATCGTGTTCATAAGGTTCAGTTTGTTCTGTTAAAGGATTTTCTTCTTCATATCTCGCCAATCTCGACTTTTCAGCAATGGTTCCGAAAATGTAATACAATCCAGGGATAATCATCAGTCCGAAAACAGTTCCTATCAACATTCCTCCGGCCGCAGCTGTTCCGATAGTACGGTTTCCAATTGCTCCGGGGCCGGTTGCTACAACTAATGGAATCAAACCGGCAATAAAGGCAAATGAAGTCATCAGGATCGGACGGAAACGAATGGCAGCTCCTTCAATAGCCGCTTTTGCCACCGGAATACCTTCTTCAGCTTTCTTCTGTACTGCAAATTCAACAATCAATACCGCATTCTTACCTAAAAGCCCGATCAGCATTACCATGGCTACCTGAGCGTAAATATTATTTTCCAATCCTAACAGTTTTAAGCATAAAAATGCTCCGAAAATCCCTGTAGGAAGCGATAAGATCACCGGTAACGGAAGAATAAAGCTTTCATACTGTGCAGAAAGGATCAGGTATACAAATCCAAGGCACACCAGGAAGATAAATACCGCTTCATTTCCACGGCTTACTTCATCTTTGGAAATCCCTGCCCAGTCTATACCGAAACCTCTTGGAAGTGTTTTATCTGCAACCTCCTGAATCGCCTGAATGGCCTGCCCGCTACTGTATCCTGGTGCCGGAGTACCACTTACCTCTGCCGAATTGTACATATTGTGTCTTGTAATCTCAGACAGTCCATATACTTTTTCAAGGTGCATAAAGTCTGAATAAGGTACCATCTGATCTTTATCATTCTTCACATATAATTTTAAAAGATCTGTTGGCAATGCCCGATATTGAGGCCCTGCCTGAACAATCACCTTATAAGGTCTGTCAAAACGGATAAAACTGGTTTCATAATTGGAACCGATCAACGTAGACAGATTATCCATTGCTTTTGCAATTGTAACCCCTTTCTGCTCTGCAAGATCATTATCCACACGAAGCATATACTGCGGGAAACTCGCGGAATAGAAGGTAAAGGCAGATCCGAGTTCCGGACGTTTTTTAAGTTCTTTCACAAAATCATTACTCACCTGCTCCATTTTATGGTAATCACCACTACCCGCTTTATCCAGCAGACGAAGTTCAAAACCTCCTGCTGCTCCATATCCTGGAATGGATGGCGGTTGGAAGAATTCAATATTGGCTCCCGGAATATTTTTGGCTTTTTCTTCAAGCTTTTCAATAATTTCAGCTGCAGATTCCTTACGTTCGTCCCAACTTTTAAGATTGATAAGACAGGTTCCTGAGTTAGATCCAGTTCCTTCTGTTAAGATCTCATAACCTGCCAGTGAAGAAACAGATTTTACACCGTCAACATCTTCAGATTCTTTTAACAGCTCTCTGGCAATCTGATTGGTTCTTTCCAAAGTAGATCCCGGTGGAGTCTGAATAATCGCATAAATCATCCCCTGGTCTTCAGCCGGAATAAATCCTGACGGAAGAGAGTTACTTAAGAAGAATGTACATGCACAGAATGCCAACAGCAAAGGCAATGTGATTCCTTTTTTGGTAACCGTTTTCTTCAGGATTCCTTCATATTTCCCTGCACCTTTTGTAAACAGGTTATTGAATTTATCAAGGAAAATGGTAATTGGTGTTTTTTTCTTAGCTTTTCCGTGATTATTTTTCAGGATCAAAGCACACAATGCTGGTGTTAAAGTCAAGGCTACAACTCCCGAAAGGATAATAGACGATGCCATAGTAATTGAGAACTGACGATAAAATACCCCAACAGGACCGGACATAAACGCAATTGGAATGAATACGGATGCCATTACCAGAGTAATCGCAATAATTGCCCCACTGATCTCATGCATAGCTTCTTCGGTAGCCTTCAAAGGTGAAAGATTCTTCTCTTCCATTTTAGCGTGAACGGCTTCAATAACCACGATGGCATCATCTACCACGACCCCGATGGCCATTACTAAGGCAAAGAGCGAGATCATGTTCAGGGTAATACCAAATGCTGACATTATGGCAAATGTTCCTACCAATGAAACCGGAACCGCCAATGTCGGAATTAAAGTTGAACGCCAGTCTCCAAGGAAAAGGAATACCACAATAGCAACCAGTATAAAGGCTTCAAATAAGGTATGGATTACTTTTTCCATAGATGCATCCAGGAATCTGGAAACGTCATAGCTGATATCGTAATGCATTCCTTTAGGGAAGGTATTCTTTTCAAGATCAGCCATTAAGGTTTTTACATTTTTAATAACATCACTGGCATTGGAACCATAAGACTGCTTTACAGTAATAGCTGCGGAAGGTTTACCGTTCAATGTGGAATAAATATCATACATTGAACTTCCGAATTCAATATCAGCAACATCTTTCAATCTGATTGATTCACCATCCGGTTTGGCTCTTAAGATAATGTTTCCATAATCTTTTTCGTTATTAAAACGGCCAGGATATTTCAATACATATTCAAATGACTGGGAGCGCTTTCCTGAACTTTCCCCGGTTTTTCCCGGAGATGCTTCCAAACTCTGATCATTTAAAGCTTCCATCACTTCATCTGCTGAAATATTGTAAGCGGTTAACCTGTCAGGCTTAAGCCAGATACGCATTGCATATTCACGGGTTCCCAGGATATCGGCAAAACCTACTCCACTTACCCTTCTCAATTCAGACATTACATTAATATCTGCATAGTTGAACAGGAATTTCTGATCGGCCTTCGGGTCATCACTGTACAGGTTAATGTACATCAGCATATTCGGTTCTTCACGGGTGATCTTCACCCCTTCACGAACTACCAGCGGAGGTAATTTATTAACCACGGAAGATACACGGTTCTGAACGTTTACGGCTGCAACGTTAGGATCTGTTCCCAGGTCGAATACAACCTGAATGGAAGCTTCCCCATCATTTCCGGCATCCGAGGTCATATATTTCATACCCGGAACCCCGTTTAATCCTCTTTCCAATGGAATAACAACAGATTTAATCAATAATTCGTTGTTAGCTCCGGGATAGTCTGCGGTAATATTTACTTTAGGTGGAGAAATTGAGGGAAACTGGGTCACCGGAAGCTTTACCAATGACAGAATCCCCATAAACACAATAATCAATGAGATTACAATAGACAGAACGGGTCTGCGGATGAATTTCTTAAACATACTACTTCATTTTAGAGACCACTACTCTGCTTTTAATTTCAATGACTGTAGGACTTTTTTAGGGTCCTGGAATTTTGTTTTTACCTTTTGGTCATCCTTTACCTTCTGAACTCCTTCCAGAAGAATCTGATCTCCTTTTGAAATTCCTGAACTCACCACATACAGATCCGGAAGCTCATAGGCAATTTTAATATTTCTGGATTTCGCAGTACCGTTCTTATCAACAACGAATACATACTTCTGATCCTGAATTTCATAGGTAGCTTTCTGAGGAATAATAAGGGCATTATGAACCGGCATAGTCATCCGTACTTTTCCGGTTTCTCCATTTCTTAAAAGCTTATCCGGATTGGGAAACTTCGCACGGAAAGCAATATTCCCGGTTTCATTGTCAAATTCCCCTTCAATAGTCTGAACTTCACCTTTCTGCGAGTAGGTTTCTCCATTTGCTGTAATCAGAGATACCTGATTGCTTCCCCTGTCTGCTGCATGAGTCTGATAGCTTAGATATTCCGGCTCTGAAACATTAAAATAGGTGTAAATACTTGTATTATCTGATAAAGAGGTCAACAAATCACCTTCATCTACCAAACTCCCCAATTTCAAAGGAATTCTGTTAATAATTCCTGAGAACGGAGCTTTAATATCTGTAAAGGACAAGTGGATCTGTGCCAGCTTCATTTCTGCATTGGCTGCATCCAGTTTAGCTTTTGCCATTGCCTTTTCATTTTTCGAAACGATATTGTTACCGGCTAATGTGCTGGCATTTTTCAGCTCAATAGAAGCCTGTTCTACTTCTGCTTTTGCTTTTAATAATTCTGCCTGATAAAGTTTAGGCATAATACGGAACAGGGTTTGCCCTGCCTGTACATACTGTCCTTCATCAACAAAAATTTTCTCAAGGAATCCTTTTTCCTGTGCGCGGACTTCAATGTTTTTTACAGATTGGATCTGGGCTACATATTCCTTATTAATCACAGTATCCATTACTACCGGAGATGTTACCGGATAAGTGGTTACTTCTTCTTTTTCCTCTTTTTTCTTATTGCAGCTCACAGCCAGTAAAAGGACACTAAGCGCAATACCTGAGGCAACTCTTTTTATCATAATTCGAGTTTTATAAATCGTTAATGTTTTGAATAGAAATAAAATGGTAATTGAGAATGGTACACTGCGATGATTACCAACATACACAATGCAAAGTTCTCCCACCTGAAACCAGGCAGAAATCTATCGGGAAAAATGAATTTTAAATTCTAATGGAACGGATCAGAATAAACTTTTTGGCGCTAAGCCCCCAAATAAAACCGTGAATGTCTGGTTTAAACTGTTTCTTATTTTTTAATCCAAAGATGTAGACTAAACTAAAAACACCTGCAAAAACAACAATAGCCTGAAACACATCAGACAGCTGAAAATCGTTTTCCGTAAGTTCTAAAGTTGAGTTGTCTACATTATCTGCCATCTGCTGAATAGAAAGTTTTTCAAATGTCTGGTTCAGCTTATTGGCTCTTTTAGGAAGGTGATGAGAAACATGGCCGGAATAGTCATTCCGGAGTGTTTTAACATTAAGCCTGCTTTCTACTACAAATAGCAGAAAAAGACCGGTTAAAAAATATACTATAAAGTTTCTCATTTTGAAGTCGCAAATGTACATCTAGATTATTATATCATCATAATAGATTAACAAAATTTAACGCTTCTTTAAATAACCTGAATTTGAAGTCCTATAAAACGCTAATTTCATGAAAAATAATCATTTATAAAGTTACCAACATTAATAATATCTTGTTGAGTCTCTCCCTTTTAACTAAGCTATGTCTTGTTTTTCGACATTTTATTTCATAACAGATTTATGATTTATGGAGATATCAACAGAAAAACTAAACTTTATCATGATTTCCAATTATTAATATAAGCGTATTGTTATTCTCTTAATTTTGAATTATTTTTGCCGAAAATTTAAACAACAAATGAATAATGAGAAAACCTCCCTCCATTCTATTGGAAATAAACCGGTTAAAGAAACAGCATCGATCCTTTCTGACAGAAATTTCTTACTCTAAATAATCAGTTTCTGTTTCTATGAAGAATGTTTTAAAAAGAATATATAAAAATCAGTTATTTAAAACATAATGTTAGTTTATGTAAAATTAACATATAATTACCAAAAATATTTGTATTTTTATATAGTATTAACACCATAATTCATGAAACACTTTAAAATCACTTATCACTATGAAAAAATTATTAACAACAGTCCTTTTAGGGCTGGCAGTTCTTTCCTCAACAGCGTGTAAACATCCCGGAAAAGAGGCTGAAACCGTTACCGCTGCAACTCCTGAAAACACAGATGACATTTCAAAAAATGTTTATGTTGACAGTTACGGAGAAAAAATAGAAGTTACCATCAACCGCACTAAAAATACGGCAACAGTACATTTAAACGGTAAAACTTATGACCTTAAAAAAAGTGATGCTTTACCGGACTATACAGCCTCTAATGAAGAGTATCAATACTCTGAAATTAAAGGAAATATCACTTTTCTAAAGAAGAATGTAGATATGGTGCTCTTCCATCTTAAACAGGCAAAAAAAGAATCTGGTCCTGCAAAAATGGCATCGTATTAGCATATATACAAACAGAAAAATTAAAATTTTAAATTTATGAAAAGCTTGTATTACTATTTATCCGCTCTTTTCCTGGCTGTATTTCTTGTTTCTTGCCAGACACAGACTGCGCAGAAACATACAACAGATATTACAGGAAAAAAATGGAAATTAACAGAGCTTAACGGCAAACCAATTGAATTAAAGAACCCCAAAAATAATCCTTATTTCAAACTTAACATGGAAGGAATGAGATATGAAGGCCATGCAGGATGCAACGGATTAGGCGGTACTTTTGAGATCAAGCAGGATGTGATGAGAATTAAATTCAACCAGGGAATGTCTACCATGATGGCATGTGAAGATCTTGATATTGAAAATCAGTTTACAAAAGCAATCCTTGCAGCGGACAATTATTCTGTTAACGGAAATACGCTGACATTGAACAAAGCAAGAATGGCTCCTTTAGCAAAATTCGTGCTTGAATAAGAAAAAAATAATTAGATTTAATATAAAAAGATGTCCTTGTATGGGGACGTCTTTTTACTTTTTATGATACATTATATAACAAACTAAAAGGCTTATATTCACCAAAACAGCAAATGAATTGGATAAAATAATAGGCAGCTCATCTTTTACAAAACCATACCATACCCATAAAGACAATCCAGAAATCAGAACCAAAAGCATAAGCAGAGAAATATCTTCCACATTTTTTTCCCGGATTACTTTTACAAGCTGTGGGATCATGGATACGGAAGTGAGTACACCTGCAATAATCCCTAATAGGTTTTCGTTCATAAATTGTTTGTTAGATTATACCAAAGAGTGTTATTTAAATCTATTTAATGAAACTTCTTCGTGCAACGGAATATTTTCTTCAATAAGGCGGAAAAGATCTCTCGCAAAGTAACAACCATTCAGAATTCCTCGCGCTCCCAACCCATTGAATACATATAAATTGCTATGAATTTCATGCCTTCCAATAATTGGCCTTCTGTCTTTTACCGTAGGCCTGAAACCAAAATTCACTTCTTTTACTTCAAAATCATAAGGATAGAACTCAGACAGCCCATTGACCAATTGATTAACAGCCGATTCATCAATATGGTGGTGAAGCTGCTCCCGGTCATAAGTTCCACCATAGAAATAGAGCCCGCGATCTGTCGGAAAAAGGAAATGTTTCTTTTTAATGGTTATATTTTCGGGAATAGGCTTCGAAAGCTCAACTTTTATATGATGTCCTTTATTGGGATTCACAGAGATTTCTGAAAAGTAAGGATTATCTTTCACACCCATTCCTTCACAAAAAATAATATTTTTAAAACTAAAGTCTTTATAAATAGATTCTAATGGGTTTAATTTGGCATATTCAAATTTTTCACTGATAAGAAATCCGTTTTTTTCAAAATACTTGAATAAACCTGTAAAAAATCCATTAACATTTAATCTGGCAGATTGATTTACCTTTCCTATAAGAAAGTCGTTTTTTACTACATTTAAAGACTCAAAATTTTCGTCCAAAAAGTTAGATAATTCTTCGTTACCGGATTTTTTAAGCCAAAGTTTCTGTTCGTTTTCATCATGAAAAATTCTGTGAATAGGAGCATCTATCAGATAATTTTCACCTGTATACGATTCTATTTCCTTTAAACTGCTCTTTAAAAAATCAATTTGTTCCTGAGCTTTCCAGAAAGTGGTAAACTTTTTAAGCACCACAGGATTAATAATACCCGCAGAAACCTGCGAAGCACTTTTCCTTCCCTCAGAAAAGATCGCAAAGGACTTGTTATTTTTAATCAGCTGATGAGCCAGAAAAAGTCCCGCATATCCGTCTCCTACAATAATATAATCTACATTTTTCATATGAGAAATTTCATTTATTTAAAGGTCATATGCAATCGCCTATATCATTGATTATTGATTAGCAGTAAACAAAGGGCGATTTCATAATAAAAAAACCTGAGTAAAAATACTCAGGTTTTATATAAATATCAAGTGAAATTTAGTAATTCCACATATCATTTTCCATTTCCAGGATCTGCGCCTTGATTCTGTCGCTTTCTTCCAACTGATCGTCAGCATCTTTAGGAATATAGTCCTTAATAGTACCGTCTCCCAGACCGCTTGAAGATTTGTAGATTACAGAAGAGAATCTTCTTGCATTGATGATATCATCAAAAGACAGGTCTGCAGAAGAGTTTTTTCTGTTGTAAACATAATTGTTTGCCAAGATATCTCTTGCATTCGGATAGAAAATCCAGAACAGGTCGATAAGATCATCATTGCTCGCAATTGGCTTACCATCTGGTCCTATAACTCCCTGTACTGCTGGATCTGGTCCCATTGCTGCAATACCCAGAGGTCTGTATTTCATTTGTCCGTCTCTCTTATCTACAAACCACATACCCATAATTTTAAGAACTTTTACTTTTTCAGTAGTGGTCTTAAATACATCGGTATATTCTTTTTTCTCCTGTTCAGTTAATTGTCTTCCAGAGTTTAGAATATCGATAGCTGCATCGTTAACTCTAACGTTCTCCAATCTTTTCTGGATTCCTTCAGGTGAAAGTTTTACCGTAAAGTTTTCGTCATCATACACCTGCTCAATTTTACCACTTAAAGCTGCATCTAACAGTAACTGGTACAGAGATCTTGTAGGAGTAGAAAGAAGACCATCCGGGTTATCATAGTAAAACGGCTGATTGATCTTATCATTCATATCGATGATTTCCCAAACAAACATACTCTTAAGGATGTCTTTGTCCTCAACAAATCCATATTCAAGAGGTTTTACTGTTTTATCAATAATAGTATCACCAACTTTTTGTTTGTTCTCCGCTCTCATCTGTCTAAACTCTTCTGGAGAAGAAGCGTTCAGAATAGTCTGGGAAAATGCAAATCCCGAAACTAATACTAAAAGGGTGCTAATATATTTTTTCATAATAAATTACAATTTTAGTCCTATTGAACATTAATAATTATAGGAGTAATATTTTTGATCTGTTGCCCTTCCAATCCTTGAGCTGTTGCTTTGATATCGAAGACAGATACTACATCTCCTGTTCTCAGATTCTTAATTAATCCTGCTGCATCACTTAAGGTATTTCCGTGGATCAATAGTGCTGCTCTACCAGGTACTCTTACCATGAATTGTGTTACGTTAAACGAAACAGGGAAATCGAAGTCAGGAATAGCAGCCTGTACAGATTGGTTAGGAATTGAAGATGCCGGCATCGACAATACATTCTGTCCTCTCATCTGACCTTGTGGCGGCGGAACATTCTTGATTCTGTATTCAAATACCTGAGATACTGTTTTTCCATATGGATCTACACCAGATAATGTCAATTTAACTGTAGTACCTGTTGAAGGTTTTACAATCCATTTACCAGGACCTGTATTTCTTACAGAAGCACCCGGAGCTGATAAAGAAAGTTTAGAGTTGTCTGCACCTAAGATAGATCCTGATACAGGGTTCTCCAATCCTCTATACATTACATTCATTTTATCAGCAGAAAGTAATAATCCTTTCTCAAGTTTTACTTCTCTAGGTCCTGCGATAACGTTATAAGTATGCGTCCAAGGGAAGGATTGAGGTTTCCCAGAAGCATCTGTTAATGTAATCGTTCCAGCTAGTTTATGTTCTCCGATACCTGCTCCAGAAATAGGAATGATACCTTTACCATTTTCCTGCTTGCTTACTCCGGAAATGCTGATCTTATTGCTATTAGAATAAGTTCCCAACATTACTTTTACTTCAGCCTGTTTACCTGCCTGAATATCTGTTGGTCCGGAAACAATTGGCTCATAACTTGTAAACTTGATACTAGCATCCACTTTTTCCTGAAGCATTAATGCTAATGCATCAGATTGTACGTTTCTGGCATCATTTTGGATAATTTCCAAATTAGATATTGCAGCGATTAGTGGCTGGTGATAAAATTTATTTTGGAACCAGGTCTTTTCATTTGGAGATTTCCCTTTAGGGTATTCTGCAATAAGAGACTTGTTAGCTCTCTCAACTAAATCTGTAAGCTGAGGATTGTTACCAAAAGTTTTATTGATGTAATCTCTTACGTCATCTATTTTACGTTTTAGTTCTAATGCATTAGGAGAAGGTGTATTTTCATCTCCTTCCTTAAAGAAATATTCAGTAGTAGCTTCATTATTATTTAATGCAGCAAAGTTCTCACTTACATCAATATCTTTTCCTGTTTTAGGATCTTTATCATGAAACTCAGATTGTTTCTTTAACAGATCTTTGATATCCTGAGCATGTTTTACTAATACATCAATCTTGGTCTTCAATAATTTATAATCTTCCCAAGGTCTTGCATAAGTATCCGGAACCTGTTGTGCTTTAGCTTCCAGTGTTTTTTCAAAAATCTTTTCGTTTTTTCTTTCTGTTAAAGTTCTGGTTTCGTTTAATGCTCTTGTAGAGTCATAATACGACCTGATGATTTCTGCATCAATGTTGAGGGCCATCATCGCGATGAACACCAGATACATCAGGTTGATCATCTTCTGACGAGGGGTCTGTTTTCCTTGTGCCATTCTCTTTTCTTTGTTTTTTGATTAAATAGTTTAAGTTCAGAAATGGTTAGGAATTAAGACTTCATAGCAGTTAGCATACCACCATAAACTCTATTTAAGTTATTAAGATTAGATGTTAAACCTTGTAGCTCTTGATTGAATTTTTCAGAATGTTCAACAGATTTCTGCATGTCAGCAACATATTTACTGGCAAATTCTGCCTGTTTCTTACCGCTTTCCAACTGCATGGCGTATAGTGCATTCATACTTTCCATATGCTGAGCAGCCTTGTTCAACTGATCATTATATTTGTGTGTAGAAGCAGAAACGTCAACAGTTTGGTTAATTTGATCTACAGAATTTGAAAATTTATCGATTCCTATTCTTAATCTTTCGAATAATTGAACGTCTAATCTTGCATCTTCAAGCATTTTATCCAATTTAGTAGAAAGGGAGTTTTCCAGTTCAGCAAATTGGTTACCTGTATTTCTAGTGGTTACATTTGAGTGTAACGGGTTTGGGTTTGCATGCTTATCTAATAGTTCAGGGTAAACATTTTCCCAAGCATAAGACTCTTCAGTTTTTGGAGGGTCGAAAGCGAAGATAATAAAGATAATCGCTTCTGTAATAAGCCCTACAGTAAGCGCCATATTACCGTTAATTGGTCCCAGAGTAATGTGAGTAATTTTAAGCCAAGCTCCAAGAATTACAATTGCAGCACCGAATGAATAGAAGAAATTCATCCAAGCATCTTTCGTCTTAAACATATTGAGTTAGTTTTTTTAATGTTAAATAAAATTGTATTGAAAAATAATTGTTTTGATTTGTTATCTGTTAACTCTTCTTGGCTTAACAGCTGCTTCAGGAATATCCTGTACAGTTCTAAATCCGATATAGCTTCTTGCTGAATCTTTTCTCTCCCAATCTCTTGCACCTGTCATTAACGCATATCCTATATCTTTCCAAGATCCACCTCTTACAGATTTTTTGGTATCCTTTTTATCTTTAGTAGAAGGATTTAATGTAGAAGAGAACCCATAAGAAGAGTTGTTATACGCAGATTCTGTCCACTCAGAAACGTTTCCAGCCATATCAAATAACCCAAATCCATTTTTCTTAAATTTCTTAACTGGAGCTGTATATGTATAAGTACCTTTTTTCTCGTCTTCCATATAGTTACCTCTCTTAGGCTTGAAGTTGGCTAAGTAGCAACCTCTGTCATCCATTAAATATGGACCTCCCCAAGGGTAAGTAGCATTTTGCATACCACCTCTTGCAGCATATTCCCATTCGATTTCTGTTGGAAGACGGAACTGCAATGGTCTTTGTTTTTTTCTTTTTAAACTTTCGTTATAGTCAGTTTTTAATTTAGATCTGAAGTTACAATAAGCTCTTGCCTGATCCCAGGTAACCCCTACTACAGGATAGTTTTTGTAAGCCTTGTGCCAGAAATACTGTTCAAACAATGGCTCATTGTAAGCAAAATGGAAATCTTTTACCCAAACCGTAGTATCGGGATAAATTGCGATACTCTGGCTTTTCAGGTAATTGGCTCCTCTTTCGTTATCTGCAAGCGCAGCATCCATATCTCCCCAACGGTAAGTATATTTCAGCTTACTTACATCTAAAATCCTTTCGTTTCCAATTCTTGAAGAAGCAGGCAGATACATAGATTCCAGAACTTCTGCGTATTCTACATCCGGATATTTTGAAGTATTCCAGTGTAAAGGAATTTTCCAGTCTAATCTTTTGCTTGCATCATAGGTTCCGTCTTCACGGCCCCCCTGACCTTCCATATATTCCTGATAAGGTGTTAAATTTTCTTCTTTTTTGGCAAGGTATGCATAATCTCCGATGCTTGCTCCTCTACGACCGCCTTCATCACCACCTTCTCCGGCAGCTTCAGCGAGTAGAGTTCTTGCGATAGAATCTCTTACATAGTTGATAAATACCCTGTATTCTGCATTGGTAGTTTCTGCTTCATCCATGAAGAAAGAAGAAACAGTAACGGTCTTCAATGATGCTTTTTCAGGTGTATTTGTTGGATCCTGGTCTGCTAGACCAGCAACAAATGAACCTGCAGGAATTGCAACCATTCCGTATGGTCGTTCCGCAACAAATGATTTCGTTTTTTCTCTTGGTATCAATTCTCCTTTTGTTCCTGGCTTCCCTACAGAAGAGCTGCCACCACCTGAACAAGATACCGATGCTACCGACGCAGACAATAATAAAAGAAATATCCTTTTCATGTTAATTTTTATAATTAAGCCGTAAATATATAATTTTTTTAAGAAACTTTTAAGATTTTTTTTGAAATAACGGAAGAAATCTAAATTTATTTTATTTACAACTAATTTTTATTCCACAGTTACAGATTTTGCTAAATTTCTTGGCTGATCTACGTTTGCTCCTCTGTATACTGCAATGTAATAAGCAAGCAGCTGTAATGGTACAGACGCTACTATTGGAGAGAAACATTCTGAGGTTTCAGGGATTTCAATAACATAATCTGCCATTTCGCTAACCTGACGGTCGCCTTTGTTAACAACAGCTATAATCTTCCCTTTTCTTGCTTTGATTTCCTGAACATTACTTACAATCTTATCATAGTGTCCTTTTTTAGGAGCTATAATAACAATTGGCATGTTTTCATCGATCAGAGCAATTGGCCCATGCTTCATTTCTGCAGCTGGATATCCTTCTGCATGGATATAGGAAATTTCTTTCAGTTTTAATGCTCCTTCCAGGGCTGCAGGATAATTGTACCCTCTTCCTAAATAAAGGAAATTAGTAGCTTTTACAAAATCTTTTGCAATATTCTGAGTAAGCTCATGAGTAGTGTTCAACACATCTTCAATCTTCTTAGGAATAGCGTCAAGCTCAGCAATTAAGCTCATGAATTCTGCATTTCCTAAATTCCCGTTATGCTTACCTAATTTAAATGCGATTAAAGTAAGGATAGTAAGCTGTGCTGTAAATGCTTTTGTAGAAGCAACCCCTATTTCAGGACCTGCATGGGTGTATGAACCTGCATCTGTAATTCTTGCAATAGATGAATCTACCACGTTACAGATACCATATATGAATGCTCCTTTTTCTTTTGCCAGTTTTAAGGCAGCCATTGTATCTGCCGTTTCTCCTGATTGAGAAATCGCGATTACAACATCTTTATCAGTAATGATAGGGTTTCTGTATCTGAATTCTGAAGCATATTCTACTTCTACAGGAATTCTTGCATATTCTTCGATAAGATATTCCCCGATAAGGCCTGCATGCCAGGAAGTTCCACAAGCAATAATAATAATTCTATTGGCATTTTTGAACTTCTCTACGTGATCCCAGATTCCTGCCATTTTAATAATTCCTTCTTCTACAAGAAGTCTTCCTCTCATGGTATCTTGAACAGATTTAGGCTGTTCAAAGATTTCTTTCAGCATGAAATGCTCATATCCGCCTTTTTCAATCTGCTCCAAGCTTAACTTAAGCTCCTGGATCTCAGGTTCAATCTTAGAGTTTTCATTGATAGTTCTGATATCTACTCCATTTTCCAAAGAAATGGTAGCCATATGACCTTCTTCAAGATAAATAGCTTCTTTTGTAAATTCTACGAAAGGAGAAGCATCTGAAGCAATAAAATATTCTTTATCACCAAGTCCGATTGCCAGAGGAGATCCTAATCTTCCCACCACTAATACTCCCGGATAATCTTCATGTAGTACCGTTATAGCATAAGCTCCGTATACCTCATTTAAAGCGTATCTCACCGCTGAAGGGAAATCAATTTCCGGATTAAGATCCATAAAATACTGAATAAGGTTTACCAATACTTCAGTATCTGTTTCTGATTTGAAAGTAAATCCTTTTTCGGTAAGCATTGTTTTAATGGTATCATAGTTTTCAATAATACCATTGTGCACAAGTGCTATTTTTCCATTATTTGACAAATGCGGGTGAGAATTTCTGTCGCTTGGAACTCCATGGGTAGCCCAACGGGTGTGTCCCATACCAATTTTGGCTGTTCCTTTTAGTTGCTTCGAAATATTCACCAGATCCTCTACTTTACCTTTTGTTTTTTCTACTTCAAATTTGTTGTTTGAACCTTCTAAAACAATCCCGGCACTATCATACCCTCTGTATTCCAGTCTTCTAAGACCATTAATTACGATCTCATATGCATCCTGAAAACCTGTATATCCTACTATTCCGCACATATTTATTTTGTCTTGTGTTTATTGTGTTTTATTTATTACTGGCTGTTGAATAAGTAACTACCAGTTTAATTCTGTTTTGATCATTAGTAGCATCACTTCCTATTAGTACAACCCTGTTCATATCAGTAGCCCTAGTGGTATATCTTGCTCCATAAAGTATTCCGTTGTTACTAGGATTTTTTACAAATGCTCCAAGATTAAAGAATAAAGGATCATTAGAAGCCTGAGTAGTGGTACCATCTTTACCTTCAACAATATTCTTAATTGTTTTTGTGACTACAATATCATAATATTCAGGAGTATCACCTTTCTTAGCATTATAATAATACAATGGGAATCCTGCACTGGTATCTGCTGTGAAATTAAATTTAGTATAATCAATAGTACCATCATCCTTATATGGAAGATTAGTAAGCGTAAATTTACGGCTTGCCTCTGTAGATTGAGCATTAACAAAGGTATTGTTCATATCCACATACACCCTGATTCTAGCTCCTACAATAGCTGCCTTATTATTCGTAAAATTATCTCTCAGAGCTTTAATAACATCATCTGGAATTTTCACTCCCATAGAAGGACCTCCCATTCCCTGAAGGTAAATTCTGGAATCACCATTTTTTGTAAATGTCGGTATCGCATTTCCGAGAGCAGAAGCGCTTCTGTCATAAGTGTACTGTCCTAAATGAAAGTTATTACTTCCCAAATCAAACTCAATTTTTGACTGTGATCTGGTTACTGTACCATTTGTCGTTTTATCAGATTTGTAGTACATAATAATCTGCATATCATTAGGTGAGAACTGGAAAAGATAGCCATCATCCCCTTCTACTGAAAGCTTAATCCCATTGAAATATCTTGTAAAGTTCGCAGCATCCTGAAGCACAGGTTTTCCTTGTTGGTCAAGAATTTTCTGCTGGAAGAAAGTTTTATCCAGATTTATTCTAAAACCTAACTTAGCTTCAAATACTGAACTATTATCTGTTTTATTGGTAATAGTAACACTGCTTACATTTCCATCAAAAACGCCTGATCCAAGTAAAGCACCTGTAGTTATACCATTGCCAGTAGAGCGGGTAAATTCTGTTTTACTAGCATCTAAGAATGAAGTAACTTCATTTACATTAATTTTCATAGACTTAAAAGCATCGCCGTCTTTACCATATTTAAAGATCGGATATGTTTTCTTTTCAATGGATACTGTTGCTTTGTCATTGCCAACAGGAAAATCGTTTTTATCATAAGCCCCAGGTGCTACTACCTTATCAGTCATATAATAGGTATCATCTGCTGTATTCGCAGGTGTTCTTATTACCAGTACAACAGAGTCTAGCACCGGCTTATCTCCAAAATCAAAGCTGGCAGGCATTCTTAATTGGGTAATATAAGATGCTTTCTGCATTCCGAACTGACCTTCTTTAAAAGCTCCCAGAACGGCTACATTAGCCCCTCCGGTAGCGAGCAATCCTAATGCATCACTTCTGATAGAATCATTATTGTAGATATTATAAGCTATAATTGGTAATGCAAGCTCATGAGCATTTGCTGCATCTTTATCAAAGAGTTGTTGCCCAAGAGAATCCGGGTCCGGTTCACAGTTATAAAGAAGTGCACTTCCGAAAACCGCCAATAGAAGCATGGCGAAAGTCCTTTTAAGAGTATGAGTCATTAAAAATGTGTTTTTTAATAAAGTTGATTTATAGAATCTACGTCAAGATACTCCGATTTCTGAGTCGTTGTTTCATTGAAAGCCTTATCAAGGTCTTCATCCAGGAATTCATCTCCTTTTACAACAGTATCTACATAGTTCATACTTTCGATAACAAAATTTTTGATCGTTGGGTTATCTAACGCTTTTAATCCTGAAATATTATCAAACTTCAGCTTTTCATCGATCTTTTTGTCAAGATCAGCTTCTTTCTCATTGTATAGGGAAAGAACAATTTTTGCATCCTTGAAATAAGTATCTGATTCGTAATAAGTCTTAAGATAAATTGGAACGAATGAAGACATCCATCCATTCAAGTGGATAACGTCCGGTACCCAGTTCAGTTTCTTGATGGTTTCAATTACTCCTCTTGCAAAGAAAATAGCTCTTTCGTCATTATCTTCGAAAGGATTTCCTTCGTCATCGAAATAATATTGTTTTCTTTTGAAGTATTCTTCATTGTCTATAAAGTAAACCTGCAGTCTTTCCCCCGGAAGAGACGCTACTTTAATGATAAGTGGCTGATCCAGGTCATTGATAATAATATTCATCCCTGAAAGACGGATCACCTCATGAAGCTGGAATTTCCTCTCACTTATTTGTCCAAATCTTGGCATAAAAACTCTTACATCATTGCCTTCATTGTGCATCTTAAGCGCCATTTTGTTTACCACAGCGGCCATATTTGTATCTTCCTGGTATGGAAACATCTCTGTAGTAATGTACAGTATTTTTTGATTCGGCATAAACTTTCTATCTAATTTTTGTAAAAATGCTTTAATGTGCAAAATTACAAAAAAACATCCAACATTATTTTAATTAACATTTTTTTACGAAAATTCCCTTTGGCAAATTGGCAAAAACACATTTTATTATATGATATTTTTAGTATTTTTGAATAAGTATTAAAATAAACTATGGAAGTTATAAAAAACAGGAAGACCCTTCAGGATTTCATTGAAAGACAGAAGGAAATGGGAAAAAGAATTGGCTTTGCTCCTACGATGGGAGCTCTGCACAAGGGACATCTTTCCCTGTATGAAGAAGCAAAAAAGGAGAATGACCTTGTTATTTCTTCAATTTTTGTAAATCCAACTCAATTTAACAATCCTGAGGATCTGGAAAAATACCCAAGAGATGTTAATAGAGATATTCTGATTTTGGAAAAATCCGGATTGGTAGACGCTGTTTACGTTCCTGAAGTCAGTGATATTTATCCTGAAAAAACAGAAAGCCAGCATTATGATTTTGATGGTCTGGAAAATGAAATGGAAGGAAAATCCAGGCCGGGACACTTTGATGGTGTAGGGACTGTTGTAGAGGAACTATTCAGACAGGTAAAACCCGACAATGCCTATTTTGGAGAAAAAGATTTCCAGCAGTTGGCGATCATCAGGAAAATGGTTGATAAAAAACATCTTCCCGTTAAAATAAAAGGAGTTCCTATTTACAGAGCAGATAACGGACTGGCCCTGAGCTCAAGAAACCAAAGACTTCATGAAGACCGAAAAGAGGCTTCCAAGATTATCTACGAAACCTTAAGAAAAGTAAATGACTGGTTCAGAACAGTTTCTGTTCCTGAAATCAAAGAAAGGGTAATCGACATTTTCGATCAGCAACAGGGAATGAGGCTTGAGTACTTCCTGATTGCAGATGAGGATACTTTAAAAGAGACTGATTTCTTTTACAAGGATAGAAACTACAGAGCTTTCATTGTAGTTGTTGTAGACGGAGTAAGATTAATTGACAATATGCATCTGGATTAATCTTTCAGAATTTAAATAATACATCCCTGACTCTTTAGTTGGGGATTTTTATGGCTCAGTCTCAAAAGTTGGGGGGAATGTTAAGTAGTTTTATCTTTGCATCATGTTAAGCGATCACGACCTTCTTAAATTATTACTTCCGGAATTTTTAGTAGAGCACTTTGATATCCTCAAAGCAGAAACTCATGATGCAGAACTTCATATTTATTTTGAAGAAAGAAACAGTATTCCCCATGAATTTAAAGAAAGGAGACTTGAATCCAAGGGCTTTTTACCTGAAATCATTGTAGATGATTATCCATTACGGGGTAAAATCGTAAAGCTCCATGTTAAAAGAAGGAGATGGACAGATAAATCCTCCGGTGAGATCCTTCAGAGAGACTGGCAGCTTGTAGCGAAAGGCACACGGATGACAAAGGATTTGGCAGTCTTCTTAAAAAAAATTAGCAGACACTAAAGCTCTTCCCCTAAAAGTTATAGCAGAATTTTTCGGGATCAAAGGCAAGACCTTCCAGAGGCAATACAAGAATAATCTCAGCGAATATCATAGCTGGGAACAAAAACCGCACGCAGAGGACTGGATCATTTACCCTGAAAATGTCTCAGCCTCCTTATCTTTAGACGAAGTAGCATTATCTGATGGAGAACTTTATACCGTTCTTACCTCCAAAAAAGCAAAAGGGAGAAAAGGAAGTATTGTTGCTATGATAAAAGGTACCCAGAGTGATTTTGTCATCACACATCTTTTGAAGATCAGCAGAAAACTTCGGATGAAGGTAAACGAAATTACATTGGATATGGCGGGTTCCATGAAGCGTATTGCCCAACGCTGCTTTCCTGATGCAGTACAGGTTATTGATCGTTTTCATGTTCAGAAGCTGTCCATAGAGGCCCTTCAGGAGATCAGGATCAGGCATCGCTGGGAAGCCATTGAAATGGAAAACAATCCTTTTAACAGTCACTCAGCTGAAACAGAAGTTTTTGCAAATGGAGATACCCGGAAACAGCTCTTGGTAAGAAGCAGGTATTTACTATATAAAAGCCGTGAGAAATGGACTCTGTCCCAGAAACAAAGAGCTTCGATCCTTTTTACCCAGTATCCTGATCTGGAACAGGCATATGAATTGACTGATGGACTTAGAAAAATTTATAACCAGAATATTTCGAAATCTGTAGCCATGACTAAACTGGCCCATTGGTTTAGAAATGTGGAAGAAGCAGAGTTTAAATCTTTTTCTACCTTAAGAAAAACAATAATGAATCATTATAGAAATATTCTCAACTACTTTGATCAAAGAAGCACCAATGCTGCTGCTGAATCTTTCAATGCGAAAATAAAAAACTTCAGAATGCAGCTCAGAGGAGTAAAAGACAGAACCTTTTTTATCTTCAGATTAGCTAAACTTTTTGCCTAGCCCCCAACTTTTGCGCTTGATCCATTTTTATGGAATAAAATAATCTGGTTTCATACAAAAATCAAAGGCCTCCGGAAGGAAGCCTTTGAAACACCAAATCACAAAATATTAATATGAAAAAAATTTACTTTTCAGTAAACTTGTGACCCGGCTGGGATTCGAACCCAGGACCCATACATTAAAAGTGTATTGCTCTACCAGCTGAGCTACCGAGTCGGCCACAATTAAGAGTATATCCTTAATTATAAATTTTTCTTTGCAGTGCCTGCGACTGGACTCGAACCAGCACATCCTTAGGAAACCACCCCCTCAAGATGGCGTGTCTACCAATTTCACCACGCAGGCAATAAAATCACAAAATGTAATATTATCGCTAGTGACCCGGCTGGGATTCGAACCCAGGACCCATACATTAAAAGTGTATTGCTCTACCAGCTGAGCTACCGAGTCGGCCACTTTATCAACAAATTTTCATTTAAGTAATGTCCTTTGTTTTAAGTGGTGCAAAGATATGACTTTTTTCTTTATCTCAAAACTTTTTCGCAAATTTGTTTAAAAAAAATTCATGATAATTTCACTAATTGGTTACATGGGAAGTGGCAAATCTCACATTTCCAAAATATTAAGCGATAAAATAGATTTCAAACTCATTGATCTTGACAAAGAGATTTCAAGAAGAAATAAATTAACCATTCCTGAGATTTTTGAGAAAAAGGGTGAAATTTACTTTAGAAAGCTGGAAAGAGAGGCTCTTGAAGAAATATTGGCTTCGGAAGAAAATGTAATATTAAGCCTGGGAGGTGGAACTCCTGTTTATTATAACAATATGGAAATCATCAACCATAACTCCAGGAGTATTTTTTTAAGAACATCCGTAGGGACATTGGTTGAGAGACTTTCTAAACAAAAGGAAAAAAGGCCGTTAATTGCCAATATTTCTGATGAAGACCTTCCAGAATTTATTGCCAAACATTTATTCGAAAGAAATCAGTTTTACAGTAAGGCTCAATTCTCTGTAGGGACTGATGGCAGAGAACCTGAAGATATTGTTAAAGAAATAATAGAAAAGCTCTATCTCTAGAGCTTTTCTATTAGTCTTCATCTTCGGTTTCATCACCTGTTTCTCCGAAGAAATCATCCCAATCCGTAAAATCAGCATCAATGTCATTACCTACATAATCATCCATATCTCTTCTGTCTTTCTTCGTAGGCCTCCCTTCACCTTTATTTCTATAATAATCCTGAGTCATTTTCCGAAGTTTCAGAAGTTCATATTGCTCCTTATCTGTTACATCCTGTATATGGAGCGGGACTAATTTAGCTCCAATTCTGCTTTTAGGAATCTGCAAGACTTTTATTTTATAATCAATCTGATTCTTCCTGATTTTAATAATATCTCCTTCTTTTACCTCTTTAGATGACTTTATGGCGGACGTTCCTATAGAAACTCTATTCTTTTTAATCTCCTCAGCTGCAATACTTCTCGTCTTATAAAAACGAATGCTCCATAAAAATTTATCTATTCTCATATTTTTTTATACTTTTGCCGTTATATTATTTGTAAAGTAATTAAAGTTTTTTGAAATGAAAAAAATATTTTTATATATCCTTGCCGGATCTTTGTGTTTTTCCGCATGTAAAAAAGATGATGAAGTGCCTTCGTATCAGGAGCCGGGAGACATCAATGTTCAAAATAGCTATGACGACCAGGCTATTAAGAAATTCATGGATGAGAATTATCTGGATGCTCAGGGAAATATAAAAGCTTTCAGCGATACGGATACTTCTGATGATAAAGAAAAAAAATTATCACAGTTAGATTATAAAACCCTTCCTTCCGGAACAATCTATATTATGAGAGACGGTGCACAACCTGCTCCAGGGGAAGCACAGGAAATTAAAGATAATAGCGTTATCAGAATAATGGGAAGAGCCTATTCTTACCGGGCCATTGACAATAATGGGAATATTGTATTTTCTGCTAAAACCCAATTTTTCAATACCATAGATGACGGTACTATTCCGTTAGCTGATCCGATGTTTTATTATGTAAAACAAGCTACGTTGGACGCAGGAGCTACCGATGCAGCAAAATCAAGAAGTTATTATGAAATAGCTGGTTTAAAAGAAGCATTAAAAAAGTTCGGAGCTTTTAATCTTCCAAATGAGGCACCCTATAATCTTCAGGGGGTGATTATCGTTCCATCAAGAGCTGCTTTTGCAAGAAATGCTCACTATCCTTATGGAAGCTATTCTTACAGAAACAAGTCATTTGTTTTCAATTTCCAGATATACGGAAGCAGAGACAGGCTTAAGAATGAGGAATAATAAAAACAAACCATCTATAACATAACAGACGTTTTGTTATTTGCAATCTCGTAAACTTACTATACTTTAGAAGCAGAACAAGGCTTGATGATGAAAAATAATATAGTTCTCAAAACTATCCAATCTTAGATAAAAAAATCAGATTAGAGGCAATTCTAATCTGATTTTTTATTCATTAAAGTTGCCTTAAAATGGCTTATTCATCTCAATTATTACGATCTGGCTTTCTGTTTTACATTTCCTAAAATATCAGGGAAGTAAAGATCTGCAAGGTGGTCAAATTCATCTCCTCTCATGAACATAGTAGCATCTACTTCTTCATAAGAACTTCTTCCTGCTGCTGCAATCAGTTCATTGCAGGTATGAAGGGTATTTTTATGGAAATGATATACTCTTTCACTTTTATCAGTAACATCCAATCCTTTGATTAACATTTTATCCTGCGTTGCAACTCCCGTAGGACAGTTGTTTGAATTACATCTTAGAGCCTGGATACATCCCAGCGAGAACATAAATCCTCTTGCATTGTTACACATATCAGCACCCATTGCTATAGCTCTTAAGATATCCAAACTTGTAAGAACTTTACCGCTGGCAATAACTCTCAGTTTATTTCTCACGTTATAATTATTAAGGGTCCTGTTCACAAAGATTAAAGCTGGCTCTAAAGGCATCCCTACTCCATCTGAAAATTCCGGTGGTGCAGCCCCAGTACCTCCTTCTGCTCCATCAATCGTTATAAAGTCAGGATAGGTTTTCAACACATTCATTTGCACGCAGATGTCCTCAAATTCTTTAGTATCTCCGATACAAAGTTTAAATCCGACTGGTTTCCCCCCTGAAAGTTCTCTTAATTCCTGTACAAACCTCAACAATCCGGCTGCATCAGAGAATGCAGTATGTGACGGTGGTGAAATAACGGTCATTCCAGGAGTAACGTGACGGATGGCTGCAATTTCAGGCGTATTTTTAACTCCCGGAAGTACTCCCCCATGTCCTGGTTTTGCTCCCTGTGATAATTTGATCTCAATCATTTTCACATTAGGAAGCGTTGAATATTTTGTAAAAAGTTCAGGATTAAATTTTCCTTCTTCATCACGGCACCCAAAGTATCCTGTACCGATCTGCCAGCATAAATCTCCTCCTTCAAGGTGATAAGGTGAAATACCGCCTTCTCCTGTATTATGGAAGAAATTCCCTTTTTTAGCACCTCTGTTCAGGGAGATCTGGGCTCTGTCACTTAATGCTCCAAAACTCATTGCTGAAATATTAAACAAGGAAGCGTGATAAGGCTGTGTACACTGTTCTCCTCCTACCCAAACTCTCGGAAGTTCTTCTGACGGGGATTTTGCATAGATTGAATGCTTGATACCTTCATATTTTCTGTGATTTACTTCCAACTGTGTTCCAAAAGCTACAGTATCACTTAAATTTTTAGCTCTTCTGTATACTGCTGAACGCTGATTTCTCGGAAACGGTTTCCCATCGGTCTCCCTTTCGATGAAATATTGCTGCATTTCGGGTGAAATACTTTCGAAAAAGTATCTGAAGTAACCCAGTACCGGGAAGTTCCTCAGAATAGCATGTTTCGACTGATAAGCATTGTAAACACCCAATGCATAAATAGCGGATAACAACGTTGGTATCCAGTAATGCGCTTTTATCAGCAGTGCTACAATCCAGGTAGCAGCTACTAATACAATTCCCCAAGATAAAAACTTATCTCTCATGAATGTAGTATTTAAAGTTTAAAAATAAATTTAGTAGAAATTTTGCAAAGAGCCTATGCTTTTGCTAAAAAACTTTGGTAGGAAGATTGCACAGAAACCGTGCCATCTGACAGGATTTTTTCTAAATTTAGAAATTCGATTTGATTTACGGAGGCAGGATCATAGTCTTTCTGTACTCTCACATAGTTTTCTGTGAAGCCAAACATTTTCCCGTCTTTATTTTCATGCTCCCAAAGTACAGGAAGCGTTTTTCCGAGTTGAGTCTGATAAAATGCCATTTTTTTCTTTTCAGAAAGAATTCTCAGCATTTTATTACGTTTTTTTCTTTCTGCTATAGGAACTACGCCTTCCATTTCAGCAGCTTCTGTATTTTCTCTTTCAGAATAAGTAAATACATGAAGATAAGTAATAGGAAGTTCATTAAGGAAATTATAGGTTTCCAGGAACTTTTCTTCTGTTTCTCCAGGGAATCCGACAATAACATCCACACCAATAGCAGCGTCAGGCATTACCTCACGGATTTTATTCACCCTGTCATTGTACAATTTAGTAAGATAACGACGTTTCATTTTTTTCAACAAATCATCGCTTCCAGATTGTAACGGAATGTGGAAATGCGGAACAAAGCTTCTGCTTTTAGAAACCAGTTCTATACTCTCATCCTTTAAAAGGTTAGGTTCAATGGAAGAAATACGGATTCTTTCAATCCCTTCCACTTTATCAAGTTCCGAAATAAGATCAAGGAAAGTATGTTCATGTCTTTTATTTCCAAATTCACCTTTACCGTAATCACCGATATTTACTCCGGTAAGAACGATTTCTTTAATGTCTTTTGCAGCAATTTCTGAAGCATTCTTAAGAACATTTTCGATAGTATCTGAACGAGAGATTCCTCTTGCCAATGGAATCGTACAGTACGTACATTTGTAATCACATCCATCCTGAACTTTCAGGAATGCTCTTGTTCTGTCACCAATAGAATAACTTCCGATAAAGAAATCGGTTTCTTCAATCTCACATGAATGAACAATTCCCTCGTTTTCTGATTTTTCCAAATCATCCAGATAGCTCAGAATATTAAATTTCTCTTTAGCTCCTAAAACAAGGTCTACTCCTTCAATTTGTGAAATTTCTTCAGGCTTCAGCTGGGCATAGCATCCAACAATAACTACCAGTCCGTCAGGATTGGCTTTCATTGCTCTTTTTACGTGAAGCTTACACTCACGGTCTGCATTTTCAGTTACTGAACAAGTGTTGATTACGTACACATTAGCCTTTTCATCAAAACCCACCTTTTCATAACCTGCATCTGTTAATTGACGGGCAATAGTAGATGTTTCTGCAAAATTTAATTTGCAGCCAAGTGTATGATACGCGGCAGTTCTTTGAAAAGCAGACATGTGTTACTTCTGAATTTTATGGATGCAAAGATAGTAATTTTAATAATAATTCAAGATTGATTCAGTCTATTGTTTATATTCATCCCTTACTTCCGGGCTGTTTTGAAAACAGACAGGTGATGAATTTCCGGATAATTCTTCTGCAGAAAATTTGCTTTTCATTTCACTATTAAACTCCTGCGATTTATTTCTGGCAATAGAAAGCGTCTTCCAATCTTCATTTTTCATCATTTTAGCGATATAAACAATCTGACCTATATGATATGGATAATGGGCAAGCTGCCTGAAAACGGCATCAATAACAGAATGAGCTTCTCCTCTGATATAAATTGTAGAATAAAGATTCCCTTCATTAATCTGATCTAAAGCATTAAAAAAACATTTCCACCCTTTCTCCCAGAATTCGAGAACCTCATCTTTGGTTTTAAAAGTATTCACAAATTCTTCATCCCGGTTCCGCCAGAATTTCTCACCATCGTCAGTAAGGAAATTAGTCCATCTTGACAGCATATTTCCAGCAATATGGTGTATGATTACCGCAATGGAATTGCTTTCTTCATTATACTGCCAGAAAATCTGCTCATCAGATAATTGTTCTAATGATTTATCTCCAAGGGATTTATAATATTCAAAGCGTTTTACAAACAGGTCTTTCATTTTTACTATTTTGATAGTTAAATATAAAAAATTCAAACAGAAAAACCACTTCCTCCGAAGTGGTTTTATCTATGTATTTTATTTACAGGATATAACTATTCACGATTTTTAACTAATACCCAACCGGTAAATTTAACCGGTGTATTTCTTGTATTATTTTCATTCCACAGTACAGAATACCAATAGGTCCCTGTAGGAACTCTTCTTCCGTTCAGCGTTCCATCCCACTTATAACCGTTAAGTTTATCAGCCTGATGAATCTTGGTTCCATATCTGTCAAAAATATTAATCACTAAATTCTGTTTACCGGACAATGCAGAATAATCAATCACATCATTTACTCCATCAGCATTTGGGGTAATAACATTAATCAGGTTAGGGACAACAATTTCAACTTTTATAGGAGTACAGTTATAATTATCTTTTACATAGATCTTATATTCTCCTCTTGGAAGATTAGTAAAAACATTAGAATCCTGCCAGGTAATATTATCCAACGAGTATGTATAAGGCGGCGTACCTCCTATTACAGAAACTGTTATTTTATTATTTCCTACCTCAATATCAGAAATAACAGGCAGTTCAGATGGCATTACTTTTACCGTTTGCGTAGTATAGCAATCTCCGGTCTTAAGTTTCACCCAATATACTCCAACACCTGCTGTAACAGTTTGAGTGGTCTCGCCGGTACTCCACTGGTAGCTTTTGAATCCTGGTCCCGCATCCAAAGTGGTTTTACTTTCCATACATATTGTTTTATCCTTAAGTATCCCAGAATATTTTGGCGGAGTTACTACTAAATTAACCTTAGCCACTGCGTAGCAGCCTCTGTTATTGGTAACTCTGATATATACTACTCCATTAGGAGCAATATAGTTCATTGGATTCAGTATTTCATTAGTCTGATGAATAGCATCTGATTCGGATGGATAATATTTCTTAGTATTGTCCGGAGTAGCTACCGGAGCGTTTGCAAGATTAAAGGATCCGGTACTTGGATTTGATTCTATGAAACATTCTGTAAGCTTAGCCTCTTGCACAGCCACCACAGGATGGAATTTTAATGTGATTTTGGTAACAGCACTGCACCCATACTCGGAAGTTACTTTTACATACACGTCTCCTTCAGCTGAAATAAATGCATTCGGATTGGTGATCTCATTAATTCCGGCATTAAGATCAAACATACTGTTATAATATTTTTTTGAAACGCCGGCTGCTGCTGTAACGTCAGCTGTTGTCAGATCAAAAAGAGCAGTTCCTGCATTATTGTTGTTACACTCTATTAATGTCGCGTTTTTTAGAGTAATAGAGCCATCCTTAAATTTAAATGTTCCAGTCTGTTTACATTTATTAAGCGGACTGGATGGATTGGCGGGATCTGTATAACTTATACTATAATAGTAGACCGTTGTAGTATTTACCAGTAAGGGGGTTGTAATAGGATTATTCACTGTTAATGCATCATTGGCACTGGTATGATAACTTACACTAAAACCGGGATTTCCATTAACAATACCTGCTGATAATGTAGTAAAATCAAATATAACAGGGTTCCCACAGATAATAACTTCTCGCGGGTCTGCAGGATTAGCAGCCGGGATTCCTGGTGGCATAAAAGGATAAGGCTGAATAGCAGGATCTGTAAATGGAGACGCCAAAGTAGCAGTTCCTCCCCATGTTAAAGAAAAAGGAGCTGTGGTGCTACTGGTACTGCTTACCCAGTTATCAATGAATAAATAGTACGTTTCTCCTGGCAAAACATCCAAATACCGGCAATAAGGAGTAGTTGACCCACCGGCTGCATTTGTAATGGTGCTTGTCATGTTTAATCCGGTAGCCGCACCCACTCCAATAACTGTTGCTGCATTACAGCGTATTGCAGATCCCAGACTTCCGCAATTTACGTTAGGCCCGAAAATAGCCCAGTCGTAATCCGCATCCGGATTGTTGGGAACCAGATTAAATGTAAGAGTACCTGCTGTGGCAATCGTAATTTTATACCAGATGGAATTATGTTCTCCGGATGTATCTATACAGGTTCCGGAATTTACCATTTCTTTGATATTACCATACCCCGAAGGGCTGTAAGTAAGATTAGAATTTCCACAAACAGCCAACGCTGTTGCACAATCTTGCTGAGAGTATAAGAAATGGGAAATGTATAAAAAGGTAAATAGTAAAATTTTTCTCATAGATATATTTGTTTTTATGGTTAAGTCGTTTTGTGTCAGATCGATACCCAACACATATCAAATATACCTAATATTTAATCAAAAACAACGGAAAGTGGTATTTTTTACTAAATTTAAAACAAATACCATATTTAAATAATAAATTAACACTATTAATTATTATTTTATACTTGTAATATTACCACAGAGATTTTCCAGATGAAAAATTTTATGAAAAGGACTTTTTACTTCTTTCAGATGGTCTTTATCCTGTATGAAAGTATATCTTGATGCAATGGAATTCATATCAGAAACAATCACCAGCCAGCATTCATCTACCGAAGTATCATAGTAAGGAAATTTTTCGTTCTTTTTCTCAATAAGATCCAGGATTTTCTCTGAGCATAATTCATCAAAAAGATTCATACTATACTCGTGAGTAATGAAAACATTTCTACGGTGAAAAGATTTCCTTACCCTTTTCACACATCCTATTCCTTTATTCTTTTTAATACTTTTGTAGATGTTAATAATATTCTCTTCCTGTTCTTCTAAATTATCAAACCTTATATTCGGGTGAAACTCTAAAAAATAAACACCACGATACTTCGTAGTGTCTTCCTGCTCTAATAATATTTCTGCCTGACGGAACATTTTGTTCAAAGTACTTTCCACCTTCTTCATTTCCAGATGGTTGATCACTTCGGTAAGTTCTATTCCGATCTTTTTGTCGTTCAGTTTTGCGATGAAGTCCGGACTTTCGCAGGTAAGATTTTCAAATTTCACATCAGGAAAATGATGCATAAAAGAATTGAGCAGAAGAATCTCAGATTTTTTTCGGTATTTTTCACGATCATGAAGCGGAGACTCGTCTATGGTACGGTGATACTTTTCTATAGGCTTTTTTTTCAAATGCCTGTTCAGGTAATATAAACTCAGATTCTTGATCAGATCTTCATCAGAAAACGTTTTTTTCATGTGTGATTTTTTTTATTTAATTAAACACATGCAATTACTGGCTTTCACCGTTAAAGTTTTTGATAATCACAAATTTACATTCTTAAAGATAAGAAAAAAAACTATTCAATACTTACTTTTAAAATTAATTTATTCATTAATTAACATAGAGTTTATTTTCATTATTAATACCTTTGCCTTTTCAAACACAAACCCGCATTCTATGGATTTTAGGAATTTTAAAATACCCTACAACATCAATCCCCAATATTCAAAAAGAACCGCCTATTTCTCAATGGAATTTGCCCTTGAGCAGGTCCTGAAAATATACTCAGGAGGCCTTGGATTCTTAGCAGGATCTCATATGAGAAGTGCTTATAATCTGAAGCAGGATCTCATCGGAATTGGCATTCTTTGGAAATTCGGATATTATGACCAGGCCAGAAACCATGACCAGACTTTACAACCGGTATGGACCCGAAAGATGTACAGCTTTCTTGAGGATACAGGAATAAAATTTCAAATTGAAATTCACAGTGCTCCTGTTTGGGTAAAGGTATGGTATCTTGATCCCGAAATTTTCAACACAGCCCCGATGTTTTTTCTGTCTACAGACGTTCCTGAAAACGATCATGTTTCAAAAACCATCTGCCACAAACTTTATGATGCTAATGAATCTACTAAACTTGCCCAATACATCTTACTGGGAAAAGGAGGGGCCAAGTTACTGGATGAAATAAATACCGAAAGGGATGTTTACCATTTAAATGAAGCTCACGGACTTCCGGCAGCATTTTATTTATTAAGAAAATACAACGGCGACCTTAATAAGGTTAAAGAAAAACTGGTTTTCACTACTCATACTCCGGAAGAAGCAGGAAATGAAAAGCACAGCTTCAGATTATGTTACGACATGTCTTATTTCTCCGGCTATAGCATGGAAGAAGTAAAAACTATTGAAGGAACGGATGATGACCGTTTCAACCATTCTCTTTGCGCCCTTAAAATGGCAAGAATTGCCAATGGAGTTTCTCAGCTTCATGGAGTGGTTTCCCGTGCAATGTGGAATAAATATCCCGGAATATGTGAAATTACTTCTATTACCAATGCACAGGAATTCAAATATTGGGCAGACAAGACGCTTTATAATGCGAAAGATGAAAATGATGATACCGTTTTCGATTACCGTAAAAAGCATTTAAAGAAAAAACTATTCAGTATTGTGGCAGACCAAACCGGAAATTTATTCAACCCTAATGTTTTCACTATCGTATGGGCCAGAAGATTTGCGGGTTACAAACGCGCAGAACTGCTTTTACATGATAAAGACCGATTCTACAGGCTTCTCAACAATCCTAAATATCCGGTACAGATCATCTGGGCGGGGAAACCTTATCCAATGGACTATTCAGCAATTTCTACTTTCAATACTCTGGTGGAAGAAAGCAGGAACCATAAAAATATGGCGGTTCTTACCGGCTATGAGCTTTCTTTAAGTAAATCGTTAAAACAGGGCTCTGATCTTTGGCTAAACAATCCAAGGGTTCCAAGAGAGGCATCCGGAACTTCAGGAATGACAGCTGCTATGAATGGTTCTGTTAACTTATCTACAGATGATGGATGGATTCCTGAATTTGCCAAACACGGAGAAAATTCTTTCGTAGTTCCAAAAGCAGATTACCTCAATATGAGCATCTACGAACAGGACAATTATGATTTGAATAAGTTATATGAAATCCTTGAAAACGAAATTCTTCCTTTGTATTACGATCACCCGGACCAATGGAGAAAAATCCAGCACAATGCGATGAACGATGTAAAAGATCATTTCAATAGTGACAGAATGGTGGATGAATATTACAAAGTGCTTTATAAGTAAGAAAATAATTAACCCGTTATTTTCGTTATCATAAAAAATGCCCGGAAAATTTCCGGGCATTTTTTATTTAAAATTATTTACTTTTCTTTTGGGAAGGCACTTTCAGGCCCTTTTCTCTTGCTTCAGAAATCCCGATGGCTACTGCCTGTTTTCTGCTTGTCACTTTTTTTCCGGAAGAAGATTTCAGTTTTCCTTCCTTAAATTCGTGCATTACTTTTCCTACTTTGTCCTGAGCTTTATCTGAATATTTGGTCTTGCTCATGATAAAAATTTTTAAGATTTTGGCAGGGATACCCCTAGTTCATAAACTCTGGCATGTTTCAAATACTTTGAACGTTCTCTTGATGTTACCGACTGAAAATGATCATTTTTAATCACAATAATCGGGTCTTCTGCATTTTCAATTTCAAAATTAGCTAAATATCTTTCATCTGGCGGAGATTGTAACTGTTTTGCTTTAATCTTCTGAAGTTCATCTGCGTATTTTCTGAATCCGGGATCAGATGAATGGATAAATTTATACTCATCGCCTGCATACACATAGTAATGAAGTTTTTTCTCTATCAAGCCGGCTTCATCTGTAATTTCAGGATTATCGTTTCCGTCTTTAAATCCTACTTCCACTAATATTCCGCCTTTTTTGCTGGCGCATTGCTGGGCGTCATCAAAACTGGAAAAACCTGTATAAACAATTCGGTCGTTTAATACATAGCGGTTCAGTTTCTGGTTGTATGCATTCGTTTCCATAATTATTCTTTTGATTTGATTGGTAGTTATATATATTCAATTTTTTTGCCAAATTGTCTTTTTTATAAAAAATCACAACCGTACCTTTAGTTTTGTTTCATGGTTATGTAAGTAAGAATCATTAAATTTGGAATCATTAAAATTAGAAATGAAAAAACTACTCTTAACTCTTACTATAGCAGCGGCATTTCACAATGTTTCTGCACAGGAAATCACATTAGATAAAATATATTCAGGATACTACCGTGGTAAAGGCATTGCGGGAATCACTTCCATGAAAAACGGTGAAAATTACCTTGTTATTGAGCCTACAGGAATTGCAAAATATTCTTATAAAACTTCTCAAAAAGAAGGAAATATTGTAGATGGAAGTTTTGAAAGTTATGTATTTTCTGATGACGAGTCTAAAATTCTTTTACTGAAAGAAAAGCAGCCTATCTACAGACATTCTTTCCTTGGAAAGTTTGACGTTAAAGATTTAAAAACAGGAAAAGTAATCAGTTTAAATGACGGAAAGCCTGTACAGGAGCCTGCTTTTTCACCTGATGCCACAAAAGTAGCTTTTATTGCAGACAATAATTTATATTACCAGGATTTATCATCCGGAAAAATTACTCAGGTTACTACTGACGGTAAGAAAAATGCAATTCTTAACGGTTTGGCAGACTGGGTTTATGAAGAAGAGTTCGGACACGCAAGACAGTATGAATGGACAAAGAATTCTGATGCTCTTGTATTTGTAAAATCTGACGAAAGCCAGGTTCCGGAAATTTATATTCCTATTTATGGAAAAAATCTTTATCCTGCAGAAATGCGTTACAAATATCCTAAGGCAGGAGAGAAAAACTCTGTAGTTTCTGCACAGTTATATCGTCTTGATACCAATAAAGTAACTCCATTAAATTTAGCTTCTTTCAAAAATTATTATATTCAGAATGTTTTCCCTACTGCCAAAGCGGATGAAATGGTTCTGATCACTTCAGAGAGAGTTCAGAATGCTTCGGATGTTTTAAAAGTAAATACTAAAACAGGAGCAGTACAGAAGTTATTTACGGAAACTGATGATAAGTGGATTGAAACTGACAGCCCTACCATTGAATTCCTTGATGATGACTCTTTCCTTTGGGCTTCTGAAAGAGACGGAAACCGTCATTTATATTGGTATGATAAGGATGGAAAACTTAAAAAACAGGTTACCAAAGGAAATTGGGAAGTAACAGATTATTATGGCTTCAATCCTAAATCTAAAGAAATCTATATCCAGACTACAGAAAAAGGAAGCATCAATAAAGTGGTTTCCAAAGTAAATATTGAAAACGGAAAGTCTCAGCTGATCTCTAATGCAGAAGGAAATAATTCTGCCAACTTCAGCAAAAACTATAACTATTTTATAGAAACCTCTTCTACAGCTGCAAGACCTCACACCTATGTATTAAAAGACGGAAGTGGTAAAATAGTTAAAGAACTTCAGAACAATAATGATCAGCTTCAGAAATTAAAAGCAGATAATTTTGTTGAAAAAGAATTCATCACCATTCCGAATGCTGCAGGCGATCAGATGAATGCATGGGTAATGAAGCCTAAAAACTTTGATCCTACTAAAAAATACCCATTATTCATGTTCCAGTATTCAGGCCCGGGATCTCAGCAGGTTGCCAACTCATGGGACAATGGAAACACTATGTGGTTCAATCACCTTGTACAAAAAGGGTATATTGTTGCCTGTGTAGACGGCCGTGGAACAGGATATAAAGGTGCAAAATATAAAAAAGTTACTTATATGAACCTTGGTAAATATGAGACTGAAGACCAGATTACAGCTGCAAAATGGTTCGGAAACCAATCTTATATTGATAAGAGCAGAATTGGAATGTTCGGGTGGAGCTTTGGGGGTTATATGACCAGCTTAGCAATGACGAAAGGAGCCGATGTCTTTAAAATGGGTATTGCCGTAGCACCGGTAACCAACTGGAGATATTATGATTCTGTATACACGGAAAGATTCATGAGAACTCCTCAGGAAAACCCTGATGGATACGATAAAAATTCTCCTACAGAATATGCAAAATTATTGAAAGGAAAATTCCTGTTAATCCACGGAACGGCTGATGACAATGTACATTTCCAGAATTCTATGGAACTGTCGGAAGCTTTGATCCAGAATAAAAAACAGTTTGACTTCATGGCTTATCCGGATAAAAACCACGGCATCTATGGTGGCCAGACAAGGCCACAGCTATACCAGAAAATGACGGATTTCATTTTAGAGAATTTATAGTTTGATGACAAACTAAAATATAATCCCTTCCAAATAACTGGAAGGGATTTTTATTTACGGATATTTTATAGCTTATTGAGTTCAATATTAAAAAACTAATCCTTCTATCAAAATTTTTACATTTATTTCATTAATCATTTCGGGGTATATTATTTATTTTATCAATTGAAATTAAAAACTTATTTTTGGGGAAATTGAAATTTGAATATATGAAGACAAAACATCCTAAAGGGCTGCCTTACCTTTTCTTTACAGAAATGTGGGAGCGTTTCGGGTACTACCTGATTCTTGGAATCTTTGTTCTGTATGTTATTGAACCTGCTGGTATGAAAGGAGGTCTTGGATTGCCGGACAAAACTGCTGATGACATTTTCGGAACTTATATCGCATTAACTTATCTTACTCCTTTTATTGGGGGATTCTTGGCTGATAGGGTTTTAGGATATATCAAATCTATTTATCTTGGCGGTATTTTAATGGCTGCAGGATATATTGGAATGGGAGTTTTTAAGGAATTACCTTTATTTTATGCTTCTTTGGCATTAATTATCATCGGAAACGGTTTCTTTAAACCCACTATTTCTACTCTTTTAGGAAATCTTTATTCTGAAGAGCCTTATAAAGCCAACAAAGATTCCGGATACAATATTTTCTACATGGGAATCAATATCGGAGCATTTATCTGTAACATTATTGCGGCATTTATGCGTAATAAATTCGGTTGGGGTGAAGCTTTCATTACTGCCGGAGTGGGAATGCTGATTGGTATGATTATTTTTACCATCGGAAGAAAACACTATATTCATGCCGCACAGATGAAACCCGTACAGGAAGGAGATACGAAACTTTCTGAGATTTTAATTAAAGTATTCGTTCCTGCTATTGCTGCCGGAGCTATCGGTTGGTTTATTCCTGATAATATTTTTGGAAGTGACAGTACAGATGCGTTTATTTTCGCCTGTGTTCCTGTTATTTATTTCTATGCTTCCCTTTACTTTAAAGCTAAGCCTGATGAGAAAGCATCCATCGGGGCATTACTTTCCGTATTCCTTATCAGTATGTTCTTCTGGGCTGTTTTCAAACAGAATGGTACCGCTTTAACGAGATGGGCTAATTATTATACAGACAGAAGTGTTCCTGCCTCTTTGGAAAAACCTCTGGAAGGAATCTATATGGTTGACGGGAAGAGCTATGAAGATAAGGAAGTTCCTGTTTATGACAACCAGTTCCGTTCTCAAAAAGATGATAACGGAGACACTAAAAAAGAAATGGGGAAAGATGTTTACTTTAAAAACATCTCTCCGGAACAGCGCAGTGCTTTAGAAAAAAAACCTGAAAATAAAGTATATTTATACAATACTGAATTATTCCAATCCATCAATCCGTTCTGGGTAATTGCATTAACTCCGGTTGTGGTAGGATTCTGGGCATTGTTAAGGAGAAGAGGAAAAGAGCCTCTAACGCCAACTAAAATCGTTTTAGGATTATTTATTTCAGGATTATCCTGTTTGGTAATGGTTTTAGCCGTAATCGCTGGAGATAATGGTTCTGTAAAAGTTTCCCCTTTATGGCTGGTAGCGAGTTATGGAGTAATTACCATTGGAGAGCTATGTCTTTCGCCAATGGGACTTTCATTCGTTTCCAAGCTTTCTCCTGCAAGGATTACAGCTTTAATGATGGGAGGATTCTTCCTTGCCAACTCTGTAGGAAACAAGCTTTCCGGAATCCTGGCAAGTACATGGTACAACTATGAAAACAAAACGAATTATTTCCTTGTGAATTTCGCTTTGTTAATATTTGCTACACTTTTAGGTCTTTCAATGTTAAAAAGATTAAATAAAATTATGAAGGAAAAAGGACATTAATCCTTGATCTTATAAAGAATAGAAAGCTGCGGACTGTGTCCGCAGCTTTTTTATTTAAAAATAAAATTAAAACCTTGCCAAAAACCCAAAATAAACTATATTTGTCAGTCTTAACAAAAATTAACAATAGAATGGATAATATTGAAGCAATAAGTCCGAAACCGGATGAATTGGTAGAGAATAAGAATTCCAGACATCCAAAAGGATTATGGGTTCTATTCGGAACGGAAATGTGGGAGCGTTTCAACTTTTACGGAATGAGAGCTCTTTTGACGCTCTTTATGGTAAATTCCTTATTGATAAAAGAAGCTGATGCAGCAATTATCTATGGTGGATTTTTAGCTTTATGTTACTTAACTCCACTTTTAGGAGGTTTTATTGCTGATAAATACATCGGAAACAGATTTGCCATTATCGTAGGGGGATCATTAATGGCCATTGGCCAGTTTTTATTATTCATCAGTGCATCAACATTCTCTGCGGATCTTGGAAGTGCTAAGCTTATTATGTGGCTGGCTTTATTTGTTATCATTTTTGGTAACGGATTCTTCAAACCGAACATTTCCTCAATGGTAGGAAGTCTTTATCCAAAACAGGAAAAATCTAAACTGGATTCTGCATTCACCATTTTCTATATGGGGATCAACATTGGAGCATTCTTAGGACAGTTTATTTGCCCTTATGTAGGAGACGTAAAAGATGCTACAACGGGAGTAAGAGATATCTTTGCTTTCAAATGGGGATTCCTGGCAGCTTCAATTGCTATGTTAATTGGAACTGTAACATTCTTTATCCTTAAAAATAAATATGTTGTAACTCCGGAAGGAAGACCTATCGGAGGATTACCAAAAAATAACAGTACTGCAGATTTTGAAGAAGGTGAATCTCAGACGGCGAAATTCTCAGGAGCATCTTTAGGAATTACTGTAGGAATTTTTGCTATTCTTTTCTTTGCATTCAGATACCTATTGGTAGGTGAGCTTGGCTTTAACTCGATGGAAATGGGGCAAATGATTAAAGGAATTATTTATCCTTTCATCTATGCTGCAGGTATTTCTCTTGCATTCCTTATCATGACTTCTGCTGAAAATAAAGTGGAAAGACAGAGAATCTGGGTAATCTATATTGTTTCATTCTTCATTATTTTCTTCTGGGCTGCTTTTGAACAAGCAGGATCTTCGCTAACATTTATCGCAGACAACCAGACAGACAGAAATATTTTTGGATGGAATATGCCACCTTCAATGGTTCAGATCTTTAACGGAATTTTCGTTGTTCTATTAGCTTTCCCTTTCAGCTTAATGTGGGATAAATTAAGAGCTAACGGAAAAGAGCCCGTATCTCCGCTTAAACAAGCTATTGGTCTTGCTGTAATTGCACTTTCTTATTTCATTATTGCACACAATGTAAAAGATCTAGGAAACTCAGGTTTATTAGCAATCAAATGGTTAATGCTTCTATACTTTATCCAGACTTGTGGTGAGCTTTGTCTTTCTCCAATCGGATTATCTCTGGTTGGTAAACTGGCCCCAAAAAGATTTGCTTCTTTATTATATGGGGTATTCTTTATTTCCAACGCAGCAGGATATGCTTTGGCTGGTTCATTAGGAGCTCTTATCCCGGCTACAGGTGATAAGTTCAAGAAAGCTCAGGAAATTGGGGTAAACTTACAGGATGTTTTAGATAAAAAAGTAACTTTAACTGCTGAACAGGCTGCAGCATTTGAAAAAGCTCAGTTACCATTACACAACCCTACTTTTGTAGGATTTGAGATTCATAACCTGTTTGAATTCTTCATGGTATTTGTTGTACTTTGTGGTATTGCTTCTGTAATCTTAGGTTTACTTTCACCAGTATTAAAGAAAATGATGCACGGTGTAAACTAATTGCATTAACAAAATATGAATAAAAACCTCTGCTAAGTCAGAGGTTTTTTTTATTTTCGTACGATGGAAATTTCCGAAGATTCTTTATTCCAATCCGTAAAGGAGATCATTAGACAGTCGCGCGAAAAGGTTTTTCGAATAGCGAATTCTACACTCCTGCTTACTTACTGGCAGATTGGAAAACTTATTGTTGAGGATGAGCAACAGGGAAAAGAACGTGCTGAATATGGAAAATATACTTTAAAGAACCTTTCGCAGAAACTTACTCTGGAGTTTGGAAAAGGGTTTGATTACACCAATCTTTCCAATATGCGTAAGTTTTACATGACCTTTCCAATTATTGACGCAGTGCGTCAACAATTGAGCTGGACCCATTACAGGCTCTTATTCAAAATAGATAATACTCAGAAAATCAATTATTATATAGATGAAACTATTCAAAATAATTGGAGTTCGAGAGATCTAAAAAGACAAATCAATTCCCTAGCTTACGAAAGAGTTTTAAAACATAAAAAAACTTCCCCTGAAAGCATCCACAGTGTTTTAAAAGATCCTTACATTTTTGAATTCCTTGGGCTAAAAGCTGATGAACAGTTTTCCGAAAAAGAAATTGAAACCGCAATCATTGATCATATCCAGAAATTTTTACTGGAATTTGGAAAAGGATTCGCTTTTGTAGCCAGACAACAACACATTTCTACCGATACTTCAGACTTTTACATAGACCTGGTATTTTATAATTATATTCTTAAATGCTTTGTCATCATTGATTTAAAAACCGGTGAGCTTTCTCATCAGGATATCGGGCAGATTGATATGTATGTAAGAATGTATGATGATCTGAAACGTGGTGAAGGAGACAATCCCACCATCGGTATTTTGCTATGCTCTGAAAAAGATGAGACCATTGTAAAGTACTCGGTACTTAATGATAAAAACAATTTATTTGCCAGCAAATACCTGCTGTATCTCCCAAAAGAAGAAGAATTAAAACAAATTATTGATCAGGACAGAATCCGCTTTGAACTGGATCAGGATAATAAAAACCCTTAATTAAAACAATCATATATCATTATGAGCTTAACTTTAGATGAAATACAAAATTTCAAAGGAAAATACCCCAGACAAATCTGGAGTCTGTTTTTCTCTGAAATGTGGGAACGTTTCTGTTTCTACGGAATGCGTGGAATGCTGGTCTTCTTTATGATCTCACAGCTTAACTTCCATGAAAAGGAAGCCAATCTTCAGTATGGTGCTACGCAGGCATTCGTATACGCCTTTACCTTTGTAGGCGGACTTTTTGCCGATAAAATTTTAGGATTCAGAAAATCGCTGTTTTGGGGCGGACTTCTGATGATCCTGGGAAGTTTAATTCTAGCCACTGATCCACACAAGTTCTTTTTTCTTGGAATTGCTTTTACCGTAGTGGGAACAGGCTTCTTCAAGCCTAATATTTCATCCATGGTTGGCCAGCTTTATAAGCCTAATGATTCAAGAGCAGATGCAGGATTTTCTTTGTTCTATGCTGGAATCAACCTTGGTGCATTATTAGGTGGTTATCTATGTATTGCTATTGGAAAAGGAGAATTCTTAGGAAATATGATTGCTGAAGAAATGAGATGGCATATTGCCTTCGGGTTAGCTTCAGTAGTAATGGTTGTAAGCTTAATCAACTTTGTATTTACTCAAAGAAGATTGGGGACTATAGGTTTACAGCCGGGGCATCCATTAGCTGAAACTAAAAGTGCTCCCATTCCAAAATGGAAAGAATATGGTGTTTATGTTCTTTCTTTAGTATTCATTCCAGTCATTATGACAATGGTTGCCAAAACAGAATATACAGATTATTTTATGTGGACGATCGGACCATTAACGCTGATCTATCTATTCTATGAAATGTCTAAAGTAACAGCTGCTGAACGTAAAAAACTTTGGGCAGCATTAGTATTCATCATCTTCTCTATTATTTTCTGGGGAATTTATGAGCAAAGTGGAGGTTCATTAAGTATTTTCGCCGCAAAAAACCTTAATAAAGATCTTTTCGGATTGGATCCGAATGGGGTGAATAATTCAGGAGGTGCCTTCTTTATCATTTTCCTTGCCCCATTAGTGGGTCTTCTTTGGATTTGGCTGAATAAGAGAAAAATTGAACCGAACACAATTATTAAATTCGGATTAGGATTTATTTTCTTAGGAGCTGGATATTATGTTTTATTTGCAACAAGATTATTTGCAGATTTACAAGGAATTACTTCACTGAACTTCTTTACACTGGCATTATTAATTATTACACTGGGGGAATTATGCCTCTCTCCTATCGGATTATCTATCATGACAAAGCTTTCCACCAAAAATCTTCAGGGAATGATGATGGGAATGTGGTTCCTTGCTTCAGCATACGGACAGTACGTTGCAGGAATCATTGGGGCCAGTCTGGCTACCGCAAAAGAAGGCTCTACCAATTATGATGAACTTATCACTTATACTGATGGATATAAACAATTGGGATTGTATGCGGTAATTGCCGGAGTGGTATTAATTTTGATATCACCGTTTGTGAAAAAATTAATGCAGGATGTAAAATAAAAAATAAGTAATTATGCTTATTTTTATATAAATATCAAATTATGAAAAAAATTGTAAGCATAGTTCTCTTATTATTATTAAATCTCAGTTTTGCACAGACAAAATGGATGACTATTGAAGAGGCTTTAAAAGCACAGAAAGAAAATCCTAAAAAGATTCTTATTGATTTTTATGCAGACTGGTGTGGCCCCTGTAAAATTATGGATAAAAAAACTTACGGGCACCCCATACTTTCGCAGATACTAAATGAGAACTTTTATCCTGTAAAATTTAACGCAGAAGAAAAAAAGAGCCTTGAAATTTTTGGGAGAACATTCTCCAATCCTAATACAGAACACAAAAAAGGACGAAATTCTTTACATGAATTTACTCAATATATGAATGTAGGCGCCGTTCCGAGCACTGTATTTTTGGATGAACACGGTGATCCTATTACAATTCTTCAGGGAGAATTATCTGCCAAAGAACTGGAACCTTATCTGGAACTGATCTCAAAAGATCTGTTTAAAAAAATCCGCACCAGAGAACAGTGGGAAGATTACCAGAAAAAGTTCAAATCTAAAATCAAAGAATAATCAACCATTAAATTTTTAAACTTTAATGGTCGCTATAAGTTAAGACTTTCAATTTTTTTTGGAAGTCTTTTTTATTTTACCGAAATTCGGACCTTTGTTTTTTCATACTATTCGATTTCCGAATCTCAGACAAAAAATGACTTTAGAAACTTCCATAGAATATGTAAAAGGAATAGGTCCGGAAAGAGCCAAACTCATTAAAAATGTGTTGGGGCTGTCTACTGTAGAAGACATGCTGAACTTCTATCCTATCCGTTATCTGGATAAAAGTAAAATCTATAAAATATCTCAGCTTCACGAGGAAACCAGCCAGGAGATCCAGTTTAAAGGAAAAATTACCCAAGTTCAGGAAATTCAGACCGGGAAAACCAAGAGATTAACAGCTAAATTCAATGATGATACGGGGAGTATGGATCTGGTTTGGTTTCAGTATTCAAAATGGCTTAAAGAACAGCTTCCCATTAACCGTGAAGTTTATATTTTCGGGAAAATTAATGTCTTTAACCGGCAGTTCTCGATGCCACATCCTGAAATTGAAGCAGAAGAAAAGAAAGAAAGTGAAACCCGCTTAAAACCTATTTATCCAAGTTCTGAAAAACTGACCAAAAGAGGCCTTAACCAGAGATTCTTTCAAAATGCTTTAAGAAATATTTGCAGAGAAATTCCTAATCTTATTGAGGAAAATTTCCCGGAATATCTGATGAAAACCTTCAAATTTATGTCACGGCAGCATGCTTTCCTGAATGTACATTTCCCTAAGGACCAGGAACATTTTGATAAGGCAGATTTCAGACTGAAGTTTGAAGAATCTTTCTTTTTCCAGTTAGGATATGGCTTAAAAAAGCTGCATCATAAAACACTGTCTTATGGTAATCCGTTTCCAATTATAGGTGACCATTTCAATAATTTCTATGAAAATCATCTTCCGTTTGAACTTACAGGTGCTCAAAAAAGGGTTTTAAAGGAAATCCGGATGGATATGAAAAGGCCTGTTCAGATGAACAGACTTTTACAGGGTGATGTAGGCTCCGGAAAAACTATGGTGGCTTTATTAACGATGCTTATTGCCATGGATAATGGGTTTCAAAGCTGTATGATGGCGCCTACTGAAATTCTTGCCCAGCAACATTATAATGGGATAAAAGAATTATTGGATAAAACAGGAATTAATGTCCGGTTGTTAACAGGTTCCACCAAAGCAAAGGAAAGAAAGATTATTCACGAAGAGCTGGAAAGTGGTACCCTTTCTATTCTCGTGGGAACCCATGCCGTTCTGGAAGATAAGGTTAAATTCAAGAATCTTGGTTTGGCTATTATTGATGAACAGCATCGGTTTGGTGTGGCACAACGGGCTAAACTTTGGGCTAAAAACAAGATTCCGCCTCATATTCTGGTGATGACGGCAACTCCTATTCCAAGAACCTTGGCGATGAGCTTCTATTCTGATCTGGATGTTTCTGTTATTGATGAAATGCCGGTGGGACGAAAACCGATCATTACAGCTCACAGAAGGGAAAAAGACAGGTTGTATGTATATAACTTCTGTAAAGATGAGATCAAGAAAGGAAGACAGGTTTATTTTGTCTACCCTCTCATTGAAGAGTCTGAAACATTAGATTATAAAAATCTGATGGAAGGTCTGGAACATGTTATGGATTTCTTCTCAGATTATAATGTTACCATGCTCCATGGAAAGATGAAACCGGACGAAAAGGATGCTGCCATGGCTTATTTTGCTTCAGGAAAGGCTGAAATTATGGTGGCAACTACTGTTATTGAAGTAGGAGTAAATGTCCCGAATGCTTCGGTAATGGTTATTGAAAGTTCTGAGAGGTTTGGTCTTTCACAGCTTCATCAGCTCAGAGGACGTGTAGGAAGAGGGGCTGAACAGAGTTACTGTATTCTGATGACCTCCGACAAATTGTCAAAGGAAAGCAGAACCCGAATTAAAACTATGACTGAGACTAATGATGGCTTTAAGATTTCCGAAGTTGATATGCAGCTTCGCGGCCCCGGCGATATTTTAGGAACCCAGCAAAGCGGTGTGGTAGATTTCAAAAGACTGGATCTTGTAAATGATTCTGCTATCATCAAGACCACTAAAAATACTGTTGACAAAATCCTTGAAGCAGATCCAATGCTGGCAAGGCAGGATAATATGATTATCAAAAATTACTACATTAAATACTATAAAGGAAAAAATAAGTGGAGCAAAATTTCATAAAAAAAACCGCAGAAAAATTTTCCTGCGGCCCCCTTATAAAACTGTTATTTAGAAGAAATTACTTTTGATCTGCTTAAAAAATTTATTTTAATAGCTTATACTTAATATTTTGTGATGTGGTGTGAAAATATCTATATATTATTTGAAGATAAGTCATCACTATTAAAATAAATTATAAAAAACAAAATGAATTATTTTTCCAACTTGCTTATTATAAAAACTAACTGTGTCTAGTGGAGATGAGGGAATGAAACGAATAAAAATATCTCCAACTATTTCGAGTTTTCATGATTGTACCGTTTTGTTTAAAGATCTTCTATGCTTTAAAATTGGAAATGAATATAACTCATTTTGTTTACATCGTGATTTATATATTTTAATGTAGAAACAATTACTTTTCATTCATCTGTATCTTCATGTATATAATCTAATTTGTGTCACTGATTTTACATTTACAAATGTCCGAATATTAACGGTCTTCTTTTTTATATTATTTTAAGTATTAGTTATAAAATTTTCACTTTAATGTGAATATTATACACTGAATAATATTCCATTCTTATAAAATGGAAAACAAAAACAACCTGTTTATCATATCTTTAGAATAAAATTATCTTTATTCAATCCTGAAGTATAATACTGCCAATTTATCGTAATAATCTCTGTAAGCACCTTCTTTAAAGTTCCGAAATCGGAAGGTTTTCTCATAAAGATATTGTTTCCTTTTACAAAGGTCTCTTCAATTTCATTCTCAGAGATTTCTTCCGTATAAATAGCCGTAACCATATTGCTGAACTTTGAATTATTCTTAATCTCATCAATACAACCGATTGCATCTTTCCCGGGAATAGTATAATTAATAAAAACGATTTCAGGTACTACAGCATCATAGTTGTTAAGATACTCCATCAGATTTTCCCCATTGTTGAAACATTGAACTTTTATAGAGATTTTCAGTTCTTTGAATATATTTTTAAAAAAAATTAAGGTGTTTTCATCGCTATCTGCTACAATTACGTTCAGAAATTCTTTATTCATACTGCACTTTAGGGTTTATTACCATGCTTTGGGCTTTTCTTCTTTGTCCTATGATCTTTTGAAACTGTGAAGGTGTAATTCCTGTCGTATTTTTAAATTGAGTACTTAAATGCGCCACGCTGGAATAATTCAGTTTATGGGCAATTTCTGTAAGACTTTGTTTATTTCTAATGATTAAAGCTTTTGCGTGCTCTATTTTCTGAAGAATGATAAAATTCTCTATGGAAGTATAAGCAACTTCTGAAAACAGATTGGAAAGATATCCATAGCTATGATTCAGTTTTTCAGAAATATAAATGGAAGCTTTTACGGGAATAATCTCTTCAGAAAAGACAAGTTCCACAATGGCATCTTTTATTTTCTGTACCAAAGCCGTTTTCTGGCTTTCTATGATCTCAATACCATAATCACCAAGATTCTTCTTGAAAAGATTATGTTGCTCCTGAGTAAAGGGTTCATAGAACTCTACCTCCCCGAAGTTCAGCAACCGGTATTTAAGCCCGTGCTCCTTCAGTTTTTCGTCCAATACTTTTTTACAAAGAGCATTGAAATCAAATTTAACGTACATTTTCATCCTGGTATAAGTAAGCCTATTTTTTTAGTAAATATAATAATTTATTTCAAGTAAATGTGAAATAGAAAATATTTTTTTTACTTTCCATATATACGCAAAAACTCCTGTATCCGAAAATACAGGAATTTAAACACTAAGGATGAAAAAAATATACTGATAAAAAGCTATGTCAGCTCAAAACCAAGCATATGAATGTATTGTTATAAGTGATTTGGTTCTGTAACAAAGATGATTTAAAAAAAGAACTCACCTGTTATAGAATTACGGGATAAAGTTACAAAATTTTAAGTCAATTATCCGTGAATTAGAAATTCCATCAAATAATCATCCATCACAAATCCGTTACCTATATCAAAAACCCCTTCATCATACACCTTGTAGCCTTGGGATTCATAGAATTTTCTGGCAGCATTATATTTGTTCACATTAAGAATGATTCTTTTATTTCCGTTCTCAAAAGCTTTCTCATTTAAAAACTGAAGGGCCGCTTTTCCAAATCCTTTTCCTTTGCTTTCCGAAACCAGATAGATGCGGTGAAGTTTTGTTGTTTCATCTTCATAATTGTGTTCATACCCGATAAATCCTTCGTAAGAATTAGTGCTTTCGTCTTCTATCAGATAATAATGATAATTAGGATTATGGAGTTGGCTTTCAATTTCCTTCTGTGAGTACATTTCAGAGAGCATATACTCCATTTGTTCTTCTGAAAGTATTTCCGCATAAGCATTTGCCCATGATCTTCTTGCCAGATCCTGAATAAGAGGGATATCTTTCCCGGTTGCCTGTATTAATTTCATATTTTATGGATTATGATTAAAAAAAGTGAAAAGCCTGAACTTTTCACTTTATTATATTACGCAATGTATAACAGCTATTAAATCTTGGCCATTTCAGCTTTAATTTTAGTATAAAGCCCTTCTGATGCCTGAACTAAAGGAAGTCTAAGATAATTCTTAATAATTCCTTTTTCAGCTAATACTACCTTAATACCACAAGGGTTACCTTCTGCAAAAATAAGACGGGTAATATCAACCAATTTGTTGTGGATCTCGTAAGCTTCTTTCACTTTACCTTCAAAAGCCAATTGTACCATTGTAGAGAATTCTTTCGGATATCCTTGTGCAATTACAGAAATTACGCCATCACCACCAGCTAAAGTAACAGGAAGTGTGAATTCATCATCTCCTGAAACTAAAGAAAATCCTTCCGGTTTCTTTCTAAGGATATCAAAATACTGCAGGATGTTAGGTGCAGCTTCTTTAATCAGGAATAAGTTCGGGAATTCTTTTGCAAGACGGATAGTGGTATCTGCTTCTATATTCTGTCCTGTTCTGGAAGGAACATTGTATATGATAATATTTTTCCCTGTTGAAGCTAAAGCTTTATAGTGTTGGTAAAGACCTTCCTGGTTAGGCTTATTGTAATATGGAGATACGGAAAGTACCGCTTCAAATGCAGATAAATCTGCTTCTTCAATCTGTTTCTTGACTTCAAGAGTATTGTTACCGCCAATTCCTAAAACCAAAGGAAGACGTTTATTATTCACCTTAATGATATGCTCAATTACCTGTTTCTTCTCTTCATCAGAAAGCGTTGCAGCCTCAGCTGTAGTTCCCAATACTACCAAATAATTGGTTCCGTTTTCAATATTATATTCAACAAGTTTTGTTAAACTGTCGAAATCAACGGATAAATCTTCATTAAAGGGTGTCACCAACGCAACACCTACTCCTTTTAAAATGCTCATCTGTTCGAATTATTTTTGCCAAATTTAATCATTTACAATAAGAATTTATAATAAATAATAATGTTTTATTATACATATAGTTATATTTGCATATACTAAAAGATTTTATGAAATCGCTATGACCGGAATTGTTTACAAAAACACTGAAATAATCAGCATTTCATAATAACCTTTATAAAAAATAATTTACAACATATGAAAAATAAATTCTTGTTACTAGGAATTGCTCTGGCATCTCTTACAGCATGCAAAACGGCTTCTGCGCCGCAGCTTGTAAATGTAAAGCCCCAGAAAAACATTTCTATTAATAATGAGCTAAAGAATGACGAGGAGTTTGTAAAAATTATTGAACCTTATAAGCAGAAACTGGATGCAGAGATGAATCAAAAAATCTCACACACCAATACAGACCTTACCAAGCAGGGAGATAACAGCAATCTTGGAAATCTTTTAGCAGATTATACTCTTGAAGGCGGTGATGAATGGACAAAGGCACATCTTAAACAAAATGTGGATGCTGCTTTAATCAATATTGGCGGAATCCGTACTACCATTGGAAAAGGTGACATTACACTGAAAAACCTTTTTGAGGTAATGCCTTTTGAAAATGAACTTATCATTGTAAAAATGAAAGGAGCAGATTTACCGGGACTTTTTGAATATTATGGCAAAACCCAGGTTAACAATCCAGTTTCTCATTTATATATTGAGACAAAAAACGGACAGTTAAATAAATCATTAGTGAACGGAAAAGAAGTAGATCCCAACAAAGACTACTATATTGCAACCTCAGATTATCTGGCATTGGGTGGTGATAATATGAAATTCTTTTCAAAAGGGGAAGCTATTTCTACGGGAGTTAAACTTAGAGACTTATATATTGATTATTTCAAAAGAAATCCTGAAATTATTTCTCCTACAGATGTTCGTTTAAATTTTATCGGTAAAAAGTAATGGATAGAAAAAGTTTTTTAAAGGCAATTGGTGGCGGATCTTTAGCAATGGCTTTAGCTCCCAATATGATGATGGCGGAAGAATTAAAAATTCTTAACCTAAAATCCGCAAATAAACTAACCATCCTTCATACTAACGACCAGCATAGCAGAATAGAGCCTTTCGATGCAAGTTATACAAAGAATCCCAATCAGGGAGGGTTTGCAAGAAGGGCCGGCTTAATTCAGCAAATCAGAAATCAGGAAAGCAATGTTCTTCTGCTTGATTCCGGAGATATTTTTCAGGGCACTCCTTATTTTAATTTTTTTGGTGGTGAATTGGAATTCAAATTAATGTCTATGATGAAGTATGATGCTTCTACCATGGGCAATCATGATTTTGATAATGGGCTTGAAGGATTCTTGAAGGTTCTTCCGAATGCCCGATTTCCTTTTATCTGTTCCAATTATGATTTTAAAAATACGATCCTGGATGGAAAAACCTCTCCTTATAAGATATTCAACAAGAATGGAATTAAAGTTGGGATCTTTGGCGTAGGAATTCAGCTGGATGGTCTTGTAGGCAAGAAGCAATATGCAGAAACTGTGTATTCTGATCCTATTGATGTAGCACAACATTATTCAGACTTTTTAAAAAAAGAACAGAAATGTGACCTTGTCATTTGCCTTTCACACATAGGATACGATTATAAGGATGAACCGAATAAGGTAAGTGACAAAATTTTAGCTGCCAAAACAGAAAATATAGATATTATCCTTGGTGGCCATACTCATACCTTCTTACCTGAACCTCAGACATTCACCAACAGACAGGGCAAAAGTGTTCTTGTTAACCAGGTGGGTTGGGCAGGACTTCTTTTAGGTAGAATAGATTTTTATTTTGATTCAAACAAAAACGTACAGCATATTTCCTGGAACAACCAGGCAATAGACAGCAGCATAATAGCATAACATGAAAAAACTCTCTCTAATTTCTCTTGGTATTTTAGCCTCACTGCAGTTTACAAAAGCTCAGGTCATTTCATCAAAAAAATGGGCAGATCTCTTTTCCTATAATAATGTCTTAGCTATGAAAGAAGACAATGGGAAAATAATAGCTGCTACAGAAAACGGAATATTCTACTATACAATAGCAACAGGAGAAATTACGAAGCTGTCTAAAGCCAATGGCCTTCATAATATAGGCATAACCGCTTTCGATTATGATCCTAAAAGCAAAACAGGAGTTATTGGTTATGAAAACGGGGCCATAGATGTGGTTACCCCCAACGAAATTAGATATATTGTTGACATTCCTATTGCTACCGGCTATAACGGAAATAAAAAAATCAATCATATCTCTATCACAGGAGACAGAGCTACAATTTCTGTAGGTTATGGAGTATCTATTTTTAATATAAAGAAGAAAGAATTCATTGATTCTGCATTTTTCCTAAATGGAGGAACATTTGAAGCTAGTAATGAAGCAACGATATTCGGAAATAAGGTATATTCTGTTACCAATTCAGGGTTAAGAAGCCATGAAATAAATAACACTTTCCCAGCTTATTCTACATGGGTTACTGAGGTTCCCGGAGCCTTCAAACATATTGATTCCGAATCGGAATTAGCTTTTTCTTCTGCGACTGCAGCATTCATTTATAATAATGGAGCACCTATTCAGTTACCTATCAATCTTGGAAATATTCAGGATGTTGTTGTAACAGAAAGCAATGTGATAGTTACAGACAGCAGGGTATATACATTTGGACTTAACGGAACCAGCTCGAATGCAACGGATTTTGGAGAGCAGTGTAATACTGCTACTATGGCTGGTGGGAAATTATTTGGAGGAACCGTATTATCAGGAATAAAGGATGAAAGCAATCATACTTATAAACCTTCCGGACCAGAATTTAATTTTGCTTATAAAATAAACTTATACGATAATAATCAGTTATTGATTTCTACCGGAGCAAGAAACGGAAGATACAATGGAGCAGTAAATAACCCTAAAAAACCTACATTTTACTATTTTAACGGTACAGAATGGATTTATCCTTCTTATTTTAAAACTTTTACTGGATCTCTCAATGTATTAGATGCTATCCTTAGTCCTCTTGATAATAGTGAAGTTCTCTTTACAAATTATACATTATCAGGTACTCAGGGAATCTATAAACTAAAATATAATGCTTCAAATAAAGACTTTGATTTTGTAAAATACTATCCGGTACAAGCTACATCTGGACAAAGACGTGCAGTAGGCCTTACCACTGATGCACAAAACAATATTTTCGCTGTATTTTCTTATAATGACGGAGGCCCAGCAGTAGCTATATATGATAAGGCTAAAGATGATTTCAATCTAAAAATATCTAATTTTAAAAGTGCATCCGTACAAAAGCCGATCATTTATGAAAATATGCTCTGGATACCTTTATCAAGATCAAATGCTTTCTGGGTATGTGATTATAAAGATCCACTCAATTTTTCTGATGATACCGATTATATATTGGATGAAAAAAACGGGTTTCCTTCCACAGCTTCTGGAACATTATCCGTAGCAGCTGATAAATCCGGTGACGTGTGGATCAGTACAGACAAAGGGATAAGAGTTTTATCTAATGCTGCTGCTACAATAAAAGCACCTGAGCCTAAAGTTAATCCTATCATTATAGAACAAAACGGGATAGGTGAAGAACTCTTCAGAGATTCCAGTATTCTTCAGATAGAAACAGACGGAGGAAATTATAAATGGGTTTCTGTAGATGGAGGAGGTGTTTACTATCTTTCCGCAGATGGTCAAAGAACCATCAAACACTTTACCATGGAAAACTCTCCTCTTCCTACCAATACGGTTACTGACATAAAAGTAGATAAGAAAACCGGAAAAGTATATTTTGTAACCTACAACGGAATTGTAACTTATCAGGGAGATATTACAGATGTAACCTCCAATTTTGGAGAAGTAATGGTCTACCCTAATCCTGTAGTTTATTCCAATTTCAAAGGAAAAGTAACAATTAAAGGATTAGCAGAAAAAACCAATATAAGAATTGTTGATGCTGCAGGAAATGTTGTACACTCTGCAGTAGCAAGAGGAGGAATTTATGAATGGGATCTTAACAACCAGCGAGGAGCCAGAGTGGCATCGGGAATTTACTTTGTACTGATGACCAATGAAGACGGTTCTGATAAAGCGACGGCCAAAATAGGCGTAGTCAATTAATGAATACACAAAACGGTTTTTTACTTTCATTTATCAAATATGGGGAAAATGATGCTGTATTGCACTGTTTTACCGAAGAGGATGGTTTTCAGTCTTATTTTCTGAAAGGAATTTATTCCAGAAAAAATAAAAAGAAAGCCTTCCTGCAACCCCTGAATAAACTTAATTTCTCCATTAGCCCTGTAAGAGGCAACGGAATCCCCACTATCTCAAAATTTGAGCTGGTAAAAAGCAGTGACGCTTATACTGATATCAAGGCTGGTACTGTCATATTCTTTATTTCAGATTTCCTGAATCAGGTCCTGAAACTGGAAAATAAAAATCCAAAGATTTTCCTAAGTATTGAAAGGTTTATAGCTGAACTGGAACAACAAAACTACCAATGTCACTTGTTGTTTCTGTTTGCTATACTAAAAGTACAGGGCGTTGCTCCTTTAATAGGTGAAGGTAGCTTTTTAGATCCGGAAACAGGAACATTTTCCACTGTTCCCGCCCATCAGCTGTTCAGTGAAGAAATCTCCATGATCTGGAAAAATATTCTCAATGCCGAAAACCTTTACAGTATAAAAATACATTCTTCTTTAAGAAAAGATTTTCTGGACAGTCTGTTGATATATTATCATTATCATATTACAGATTTTAAAACTCCTGCATCGTTGGAAGTGATACAACAGATATTTGAATAAATACAGTATTCTATTTATTTTCTTCAGGCTTTACTCTTTCCGTATCTTCCGGCATTTCCGTTTCAGATTTCAGCAATCTCTTTTTTGGAAAACCTTGGCTGCAGGATCTTTGCAATAAGCCCTGTCCAGCCTGTCTGATGAGAAGCTCCTACTCCACGTCCGTTATCACCATGAAAATATTCATAGAATAAAATATAATCCTTAAAATCAGGATCAGTTTGAAATTTTTCATACTGTCCATGTACAGGTCTTTTTCCTTCTTCATCCTTTAAAAATATCTTGGCCAACCGTTTATTTAAAGCATCTGCTATCTGATCTAAATTCGAATAGCTTCCGCTTCCGGTAGGATATTCCACTAAAAAATCAGGGCTGTAGTAGAAGAAAAACCGCTGGAGGCTGTCAATAATCAGAAAATTGATGGGAAACCAAATCGGTCCCCGCCAGTTACTATTTCCTCCAAATAAACTGCTGTCACTTTCTGCAGGAGTATATTTTACACAATAATCAGTTTTATTAAGATTCAGGGTATAGGGATTCTTTTCATATTCTTTGGAAAGAGCTCTTACTCCGTACTCACTCAGAAATTCCTCGGGATTCAACATTCTTGCGAGTAGTCTTTTTAACCGATGTCCCCGAAGCAAAGACAAAAGATGCTTAGAATCCTGCCCTTTTACTTCCCATCTTGAAACCAGTGCTGCCAATTCCGGTTTATTATCCAGTACCCATTTCATCCTTTTTTTAAAATTAGGCAGATTTTCGATCATTTCATCATCAATTACCTCAACAGCAAACATGGGGATTAATCCAACGATAGTTCTTAACCGTAAATACATATGGGTTCCGTCACTGGAAGCAATAGCATCGTAGAAAAATTCATCTTCCTCATCCCAAAGGCTGAAGTTTTCTTCTCCCATATTATCCAATGAATTGGCAATGGCCAGAAAATGTTCAAAGAACTTCATTGCCATTTCTTCATATACGTTATTATACAATGAAAGCTCCAGGGCAATACGCATCATATTCAGGGCAAACATGGCCATCCAGCTTGTTCCGTCTGACTGTTCCAATTGCTCTCCATTTGGCAAGACGGAATTCCTGTCGAAAACGCCTATATTATCAAGTCCTAAAAAGCCGCCTTCAAAAATGTTATTGCCGTTGCTGTCTTTTTTATTGACCCACCAGGTAAAATTCATCAGCAGTTTTTGAAAAGCACTTTCGAGGAATTCCAGATCCGGTTTTCCTTTTAGATATTCATCAATCTTAAACACTCTGAAAACAGCCCATGCATGCACCGGAGGATTTACATCGCTAAAGTTCCATTCATAGGCCGGAATCTGTCCGTTAGGATGCATATACCATTCAAAAAGAAAAAGTTTAAGCTGATGTTTGGCAAAATCCGGATCAATCAAAGAAAAACTGATCGTATGAAAGGCAAGGTCCCAGGTGGCATACCATGGATACTCCCATTTATCAGGCATGGAGATGATATGTTCATTATTGAGATGCTTCCAGTCGTAATTCCTGATTTTATCACGGGATTTAGGCGGGGGTATTTCTGCCGGGTCACCTTTCAGCCATTTTTCAACATTGTAGTGGTAAAACATCTTGTTCCAGAGCATACCGGCAAATGCTTGTCTCTGTACCAGTTTTTCATCTTCCGAATGAATTCCTTTCTGAATTTCAGCATAAAATTCATCAGCTTCTTTATTACGTGTTTCAAAAATAGATTCAAAATTACTGAACGGATCTTTTAATTCTTTATCTGAAAGCCGGAATTCATATATTTTGGATTCTTTAGCTTTAAAATAATCATCAATATAAAATGAAGCTTTTGTCCCTGTATTTTTAGGATTAACTGCCTGAGAATTGCCGGCCAGTACAAAATCATTAATACCATCTTTGCAATACCTTGATCCGTTGGATGACTGGTAAAGCCGCTGACTATTGGTTTCGTTATCACAGAATAAAGTTCTTGAAGATTGTTTTGCATAGATATTCCTTACTTCAAGATCCTGATGATCTATCTTGATATGATTGGCTTCTTCGGCAGATAATTGAGGTCTATAATCATCATAGCCCCAGTTCCACGTATTTCTGAACCATATGGTTGGTAGAATGATAAGAGCTGCATCTTTATCAGCTTTATTCACAACCGTTACTTTTATAAGAATATCATTCTGATTTTCTTTTGCATATTCAATAAAGATATCAAAGTACTCATTATCATCAAATATTCCGATATCAATTAATTCATACTCCGGTTCGTTTTTATTTCTTTCTGCGTTGGTTTTTAACAGATCATCATAAGGGAAGGCATTTTGAGGGTATTTATACAGCATTTTCATATAAGAATGCGTGGGGGTGGAATCCAGATAATAAAAATATTCCTTCACATCCTCCCCATGATTTCCCTGTCCATTGGTAAGACCAAAGAATCGTTCCTTCACCATTTTATCTTTTTTGTTCCAGAAACCAATTGAGAATACCAGCTTTTGAAGGTCATCGCATACTCCACAGATGCCTTCCTCGCCCCATCGGTAAGCTTTGGCTTCTGCCGTGTCATGGCTGGTATAATTCCAGGCGTCCCCATTTTCACTGTAATCTTCGCGAACAAGACCCCATTCGCGGTTGCTTACATAAGGTCCCCATTTTTTCCATGAAACATCTGAAACTCTCTGTTTTTCTGACATAAGCGTTAATTATGAGAATGAGCAATAAATAATGAGTAATATATTGTAAAACAGATACGTACATTGGCAGCAACAGTCTCCAAACTGTAAACTGAAATCTTCTATCCGCCCGTAGAGAAGCTTTCAAACGTTGTCATCCCGCCATCAACAAAAATACTGGTTCCGGTAATGTAATCTGCAAGATCACTTGCCAGAAATACTACTAGATTTCCTATATCCTGTGGCTGGCCGATCCTGTTATAAGGAATGAGGGTTAGAAGTGAGCTAAGCGCATCCGGGGTACTCCAGGCATTTTGATTAATCGGTGTCTGGATGGCACCAGGACAAATAGAATTAACACGAATCTTATCTGCACCATATTCCTGGGCTAATGTCTGCATCAGCATTCTGATAGCTCCTTTACTGGCTGCATAATTGGCATGTCCTGCCCAGGGAATAATCTCATGTACAGAACTGATATGAATAATTTTTCCACAAGCTATGGAACGGGATGGATCTATTCCCCGGCGAAGAAATTCTTTAATGGCTTCTCTTGCACAAAGAAACTGACCGGTGAGGTTAACACCAATCACAGCATTCCATTGGTCTAATGTCATTTCAGTAAACTTAGCATCCTTCTGAATTCCCGCATTATTCACCAGGATATCTACAGTTCCGAATTCTGCAACTACTTCCTGAAACATCCGGATTACCTGTTCTTCCTGTGAGACATCACATTGATAGGTTATTCCTTTCCCACCAGCATCTGTAATTTCTTTTAATACTGATTTTGCTTCATCCTGTGATCTTGGTGAAGAATGGTTAACAATTACAATTGCTCCTGCGGCTGCCAATGATTTTGCAATACCGGATCCTATGCCGCTGGAGGCTCCTGTAACCACTGCTACCTGATTATGAAGTGATATTTCCATATTTGTAAATTGATGTTACTCAAAGTTATGGAAACAAATCAGCATGAAAAAAAATATATTTTAAAATTTTATTAAAGTTTTTTATACATCAGGTATTGAGGCCCGCTCCTTCCGATTCTGGTTTTACCATCAAAAATATAACCTGCTTTCAGATAAATGTGATAAGCAGAATCATTTTTCTGGTTCACAGCCAAAACAATTTCATCACATTGTTTAAAGTTTTTTCTAATAAAATCATCTATCAGCATCATGGCTATTTTTCCGATTCCTCTTCCCTGCATATGAGGATTTACGGATAAAGACCTTAACAGAACGGAATTCTCATTATCGGTAAGTTCTAATTTATCGTTTCCGAAATCCAAAACAAAAAATCCAGCCGGAACATTATTCTCCAGGATCGTAATGGGAAACGCCTTATTATCGTCTCTTTCTTCAATACTTTGTAAGGCCTGAGTGGCTGATGCTGTGAAACGCAGCTGGCTTTCATCTAAACTATAGCTAACTCCTGAAAGATGTTCTTCCGGTTTAAAAAATTCTAAGCTTATCATAATTAGTGATGATAAATATCTTCATACATTACTCCTGCGCGAATTTCCACAGGAAGTTTATTTTCTTCAGGAACAATCGGGCAGTTATAATCGTAGGCATTATAAGCACAAAACGGGTGATAAGACTGATTAAAATCCAGAACAATCGTATTTCCTTTCGGAATTTTCAGATCCATATATTTCCCACCGCCATAGGTTTCCTTTTCATTGGTAGCATCACGGAATGGCAAAAAAAGATAGTCTTTGTATTTATCCTGTTTAATAAGATCCAGGCTTTGATATAAAGTTAAGGTATAAGCCTTTCCATCCAGTTCAAATGTTGCTTTACCATATTCTTTATAAGACTTTGTTTTACCAGAAGATGTTGGAAGTTCAAAAGGTTGTGCATCTTTAGTCTTAACAAATTTTGCTGTTACCCGGTATTTTAGATCAAAAGGGAAAAACGGATGCCCTTTAAAATTTTTAAAATTATCTCCCCGTAAAGGAGTCTGCTTAGGATCCAGATATTCTGCATCAAGATTTTTCTGAAATTTTTTGATTTCCATTACTTCTCTTGAAACCATTTTCTGAGAAAAGGTTAATAAAGGAAGTAATAAAAATAGTAATATATATTTTTTCATGAACTTTAAATTATAAGTAAAACTATGAATTTTCCGACGTATGAAAAGTTAAAATTCCAATAAAAAAGTATAATCTGTTTTAAATAAAAAAAGTTATCAATAATCTAGCATACTTTTTGAGCGCGCAAGACCATGGACAGAAAGAAATTTATCAAAACAGGAATGCTTGCTATCTCAGGCTTCTATTTTCTACAATCTAATCTTTTTCAGGCGGCTGAACGAAGAACCAACAAGATAGAAAAAACTATAGATGCTCCAATCATTATCATTGGAAGCGGATACGGAGGTGCAGTTTCCGCTTTACGTCTATGTGAGTCCAGTAAAAAAGTTGTCCTGCTGGAAATGGGTCTTAATTGGGAAAAAGCCGGTATTCCATTTTCCAATCTCTTAAAGCCCGGCCAAAGTTCTGCGTGGCTAAGAAAGAAAACAATAGCTCCTTTTATGAATATTTTTTCGTTAACACCTTTCACTGGAACATTAGATAGGATGGATTTTGATAACATTAATATTTGGCTAGGAAGAGGTGTTGGCGGAGGCTCATTGGTTAATGGCGGAATGGCGGTAACGCCTAAAGAAAGCTATTTCAAAGAAGTATTTCCTAATCTTGATGCTGATAAATTCTATAATCATTACTTTCCTCTGGTTCGGGAAGAACTCAAAGTTAATGTTATTGATGAACAGTTTCTAAAAAGCTGTCCTTATTATAAATTCACAAGAGTAGGTGAAAAAGAAGCCCATAAAGCAGGTTTTAAAACCATGCGTGTTCCCAATGTATATGATTTTAAATACATGGAGAAGGAATATTTAAATGAAGTACCCCGTTCTGCTCTCAATACTGAAGTGATCTATGGCAATAACCACGGAAAAAACAGTCTGGATAAAACCTATCTGAAAAAAGCTATGGGAACCGGAAATCTTGAAATACTTGATCTTCACCGTGTGGAACATATCAAACTTAATGACGATAAAAGCTATACACTCAATGTTCAGCATATTGATACTTCGGGAAATGCTGTTGCAGATAAGGTTTTTAACTGTAAAAAACTAATCCTTTCCGCAGGAACTATGGGAACATTACAACTGTTACTGCATTCTAATGCTGTGAATGACCTTCCTGTTCATGAAACAATTGGTAAAAATTGGGGGAATAATGGCAATTTTATGACCGGAAGAAACTGGGTAAAACCACTGTCTGGCGGAACAGGTTCAAAACAGTCAACAATTCCTGTAGGCGGAATTGATAACTGGGATGATAAAGAGCATCCTTTTTTCACAGAAATCGCTCCTTTACCAATGGGAATGGACGTTGCCACAGCTTTATATCTCCTTATCAACAGAGTGGATAAAAAAGGTGAAGTAACTTATGATAAAATTACCCGAAAGATTAATTTGAACTGGGATGAAAGCAATACAATCAAAATGAGGGAAAATGCCAAATATTTTATCCGGAAAATGAACAATGCAAATGGGGGAACCAGAAGCCACTTCCTGTTCAATAACGGTTTTGGAGCAGATATTTGTTATCATCCACTCGGCGGATGTGTACTGGGAGAAGCCACCAATGAATTTGGAAAGCTAAAGGAGCATGAAAATTTATATGTTTTGGATGGATCTTTAATTCCCGGTACTATTGGAGTAAATCCTTTTGTAACAATTACAGCCATTGCAGAGTATTGTATTGAAAACCTGATCCGTCAGAATGAATTTGCTTAAGGCAATGCTTTTACTTCTGCCAGATAGTTCCGGATATCTGTTTCGTGCTGAAAAGGATATTCAAAATTAAGCTTTTCTGATACAGCAGTCCCCAGTTCGTGAACAAGATCAGTAAAGGCAAATAATGCTGTCCAGTTTTCCTCAATATCAACTCCCGAGAAAGTAGCTTCCGCTCTGCCCCATAGTTCTTCAGTAAGATATTTTTTGAAAAGCCTTCCATGTTTGTTGGTCGTTATATTATTCCAGTCGTGAGAACTGGCAATATACCATTCGATTAAAGGAACAAGATAATCGGTTCTCAATATATTTTCAGACATGAATTTAGCATAAAAAATATCGCCCCGTTTAAGACATTTTGCTACGTATGTTGTATCCCACCAGAAATCATTTAGTAATTGTCTGAACCTCTTTTCTGTTGGCTGATGAATCATAATGGATTGATAAGTTGGGGCTTTTAAATTTTTTGTAAGGCCATCTTTATCAATTAACACCCTGTACCCAATATCCCAGTCTTCCGGAAGGGTTTCCTCTTTTATTTCTTCACAAAAATCCGAAACCTGGTAAAGTTTAAAATCAACCTTTATGTGATCTTTGTACAAAACCATTTTCATGGCATGTTTTCCATCAAAAGCAGTATCATCTTCTTCTACCATGGAAATCGGTTCCCCGAAAAGCCTGATCCATTCGTTATGATCTTCGTAAGCTTTCCTGCTCAGAAAAACCAGTTCTACATCAAGATCACTGAAGGTATCCACAGGAGCATAAGGATTAACTAACGAGCTGGTTAAAAGAACAGTACGGATATCCGTATTGTTTTCTGCCCAATGAATAATCTGTTCCAGCTTTTCATCCCTACCCTTCATCTTAATAAGATTCAGAAATTTTTACCCGGTAAACATCTGAAGAATTCCTCTTAATAGATTCTACAAAAAAACCTCCTTCCTCAGGAATAACTTCTTTAAGATCAAAACTTTTACAGTCTTTAGGTAACCCTGAAAAGATCAAGGTAAACCAAAAATCCTGCATAAAGGGAACAGGCGTCCAATAAGGAGAGATGGAGATGTTCTCTGCATGAATCAGCTTGCTCCTATGTTCAGACTGGTTGTCAAAAAGATAAGTTGAATGCCAGATCCTGATCAGGTTTCCTAAAAATGGTGATGCGAGAAAGCAACAGTGTACAATCACCTGTTTTTCCTCTTCTGCTTTTGTCTGAAGAGACTCCAGGAGTTCTTTTGCAATAACCGGCTTTATAACTATTTCTTCCACCTTTCTATTAAGTAATAAGGATGAGCAATGAATAAATATTGTTGATACAGCTTATTCATTGCTCATTATTAATATTTAGTATTCTAATTCCAGCTTTTCCTTGGTATATGCTCTTACCTTTTCAGTAAGTTCAGGATTTCCTGCCAGCTTTTGCCCGTATGACGGAACCATTTCCAGCAGTTTTTCTTTCCATTCTCCGTTAAGTTTCTCAGGAAAACATTTTTCAAGAACAGTAAGCATTGCCTGTACAGCTGTAGATGCACCTGGTGAAGCTCCCAATAAGGAAGCAATGGTACCGTTCTTATTTACCACTACTTCAGTTCCGAACTCCAGTTTACCTCCTAATTTATCATCCTTTTTAATAATCTGAACTCTTTGCCCGGCTACTTTCAATTCCCAGTCTTCTTCTTTAGCATCTTTGATAAATTCCCTCAAATGCTGCATTCTTTGAGACTTGGTCATCGCTACCTGCTGAATAAGATATTTAGTAAGCGGAAGATTATGCCACCACGCACCAAATAAAGATCTTAAGTTTTTAGTATTCACACTTTCCGGTAGATCAAGATAGCTTCCCTCTTTCAGGAATTTTGTTGAAAACCCTGCGAAAGGACCGAAAAGAAGAGCCTTTTGTCCATCAATAATTCTAAGATCAAGGTGTGGAACAGACATTGGAGGAGCATCTACCGTTGCCTGTGTATATACTTTAGCCTGGTGTTTCTCTACCAATTCCTGATTATGGGTTACCAGCCATTGTCCTGAAACCGGGAAGCCTCCATATCCTTCACTTTCTTTGATATCTGAGCTGTCCAGTAACGGAAGCGCATATCCTCCGGCGCCAATGAATACAAAATCTGCATTTACTTCCTGTTTATGACTATGGATTCTGTCTTTCACTTTCATTTCCCACTTACCATCTTCTCTGGGGCTGATATCTTTCACTTCATGATACAGGAATACTTCAACTTTTGAATCTTCCAGAAGGTGTCTGCCCATCTTTCTTGTCAATGTTCCGAAGTTCACATCTGTTCCCATATCCATTTTGGTAGCCGCCATTACTTCAGACTTGTTTCTTTTACTCATTACCAGTGGAATCCATTCTCTCAGTTTATCATGATCTGTAGAAAATTCCATTCCTGAGAAAAGTACTGATTCTGACATTTTATCATAACGTTTCTTAAGATATTCAGCATCTTTTTCACCAAATACAAGGCTCATATGCGGGCAGGAATTGATGAAATCCTTTGGCTCCTGAATATATCCTTTCGCTAATAAATAAGCCCAGAACTGTTTTGAAATTTCAAACTGTTCTGCAATACTTTCTGCTTTCTTGATATCAATACTACCATCAGGCTGTTCAGGTGTATAATTTAGCTCACAAAATGCGGAGTGTCCTGTTCCGGCGTTGTTCCAAGCTGCTGTACTTTCCTTGGCAAATCTTCCTAGTCTTTCGAAGATGGCAATTTCAAGTTTCGGATCAAATTCATGAAGCAGCGTTGCTAAAGTAGCGCTCATGATTCCGCCCCCTATCAGTACAACGTCATATTTAGGTTTCGGTGTTCTGCTTGTAAGCGATTGTGGCATAATTCTAAATTTTTGTTCAAATTTCGGGAAAAGTTTTAAAAAGAGAAACGCGTTTAACGATTTTAACACGTTAATTTTTGTTCTAAAAACACTTATGAATTACGCAAGTTGATATGATGGAAAGTATCAATTTATTTTGTTCATTTCATTTATTAAAACCATCAGATTACAAATCTAAATTTTATAAACCCTGAGAGTCGCTAAGATATATTTCATACCGTTTTTCCTTCAGCAAAAAAAGCTCTGTGAACGCTGCATTAAAAACAAAAAGCTCTGCCATACAAGTGTACAACAGAGCTTATGTATTTTATAATAATCTCTTTAGTTCAGTTTTGCAGTTAATTTTTTAAACTGCTTTTCAGCATTTTTACCTTCATAAAGAATAGCATACACTGTATCAATAATCGGTAATTTAAGATTTTTCTGTTTTGATGTTTTATAGATAGACTGTGCAGCATAATATCCTTCTGCTACCATGTTCATTGATTGGATTGCTGATTTCACAGTGTATCCTTTTCCGATAAGATTTCCAAGATTCCTGTTTCTTGAGAACAGAGAGTAGGCTGTTACCAAAAGGTCTCCCAGATAAGCACTTTCGTTTACATCTCTTGGAGCTTCATAAATTGCTTCCAGAAAAACTTCCATTTCACGGATCGCATTGGAAACAAAAACAGCGGTAAAGTTATCTCCATACCCTAATCCACTGGCAATTCCGGCTCCTATGGCAAAAATATTTTTAAGAATAGCACTGTATTCATTTCCCAGAATATCTTTGCTGGTCTGTACTTTAATGAAATCTGAACTGAAAATTCCTTCCAGCTTTTCTGCTGTTTCATCTTCTACAGTTGCAATAGTAAGATAAGAAAGCCTTTCCATCGCTACTTCTTCAGCATGACAAGGCCCTGCAATAACAGCCTGGTTCCTAAAACCGATTTTAAATTCATCACGCAGATAATGCGCTACTACATCATTTACTTTTGGAATAATTCCTTTAATTGCAGAAACAAAGATTTTATCTGAATAATCACACGTCATCTTATCCAAAGTATCCGACAAATAAATGGAAGGTGTTGCCAAAACAATAACATCGCAGGCTGAAACCAATTCATTAATATCTGTGGTTAATTTTAAACTCTTCAGGTTAAAATGAGCGGCAGTAAGGTAAGTAGGATTATGCCCGCGAAGCTCAATGGCTCCTTTTACAAATTCACTTCTTACGCACCAGTGTACAACTTTACAGTTTTCAACAAGCATTTTTACAATAGCAGTGGCAAAACTTCCACTTCCTACTACTCCTACAGAAACATCCTTTTTAGTCTTTTTGGGATTCGAAGATTCTGAAATAATTTTCTTTTTAGCCATAATTGGAATGTGAACTGCAAATATATTAAACAAAGATTTAACAGGATACTTTAAGGCATGATAAAAAACCAGTTTCTGAAAAAAATAATGCTTAAGCACAATTAAATATACAATTCAGCGTTAGATACAGAAAAAACTGAATTTTAATTAATAATAACTCACAAAACTTATTTTTAATTAAATTTGCAGCTGAAAAACCGTTTTAAATATTCTAAGAGAGGAAATATGAAAAAATTTCTAAACAGCAAGAAGAACGTAAACATTCTCCTCGGAGGACTTTTATTAGTAGTTTTTGCACAAGGTGTTTTTATTGCAAAGCTCTTTTCTGAAAGAGATGATAAATTGTATGAAGTGAACCTTGTAAAAATAAACACTGAAAAAGACAGTGTAGATTATCTGAAAATGAAAACTGATCTTACCCTTGTAGATCAGACAGTGTCCCAACTGAACTCTTTCCTGAAATCTAAAGATATTTCAAATGAAAAGCTGATGATGCTTGATCAGGACAGTATCTCCAATTCTATTTATCTTTCCAAACAAGCCAACCGATACAGCCAGTATTTGATGGACTTACAGAAAAAACTGATGCAGGTTCCATTAGGAATGCCTACAGACGGATATATTTCATCTAATTTTGGGATCAGAAAAAATCCTATCCCATTTAAAACTGTTTTTGCTTCGGTAAAATCAAGTTCCGCTACAGAAGCTAAACCAGTTGTTGCTGCTGCCCCGAAGCCCGAGGTAAAAGCCGAACCTGTAGAGAAAGTCATTGAACTGACAGACAGCTATGGAAATAAAAGAGAAGTTAAAGTGATGGTAACCCCCAAGGCTACTCCTGTAGCTTCTGCACCGGCTGCTCCAACGTCTGCAGCAAAGGCTGTTGCAGGAACTACTACTTCTAAGGCTGCTCCTATGGAAAAAAACAATCCACCCGCTGAAGCAGATCAGATGCAGTTCCATAAAGGACTGGATATTGCCGTTGCATTCGGTTCAGATGTAAGAGCTGCTGCTGCAGGGACTGTTATTTTCTCCGGACAGAAAGGTGGTTACGGAAATTGCGTAATTGTTTCTCATGGAAACGGACTGGCAACCCTCTATGGGCACTTATCACAACTTGTTTCTAAGGTGAATGATAAAGTAAAAGTAGGCCAGGTGATTGCTAAATCCGGGAACTCCGGCAGATCTACAGGGCCTCATCTTCATTATGAAGTGCATAAGAACAATACTCCGGTGAATCCGAGGTTGTTTATGAATTTATAAAAAGAAGCTGTCTCCAATGAGGCAGCTTTTTTCTTTAAAGGATAGATCTGATAATTATTTTATGCTCTCGCTGATAATGCAGATTAAACAGATTTTTTTAATGCATACATCTGCGAAATCTGTGAGATCTGCGGAAATTATTTCAACGCAAAGTTTTATGTTTCTTATTTCAAAGATTAAGGGAGCAAAGAATGGAATCAGCTTGCTGATTCGATGAAGCGTTGAGGATAATTTTTATGATTAACCCATAAAGTACAACAAAAAACAGCTGCCAATGGCAGCTGTTTTTTTATTTTAAGATCTTAAGCGTTCCTTTCGGGTGGGTGAAGGTTCCGTCTGGCCCTGCAATGTTGGAATATACTATATTTTTATTGTAATCCTGAATATGCGTTACATTGAAACCTAAATGAGGTTCATGCCAGTAAACCATAAAAACATTCTTTGCCACCTCCACAGCTGTATATTCTACTGTATCAGTACTGTCTTTTGAGCTTCCTGTTGTTCCGGTGAAGGTCATTGTTTTATTGTCTTTAAAATCCAAAAGGAATTTTACTGTTCCAAAATCAACTTCTACCTTCTGTCCGATAGCTGGATATGGTGATTTTAAATCCCATTCCATTTCACCAAGGAAAACTTTTACTCCCATTTCCAATTCATCTTTTCCCGGAAGATCAGGATACTGTTTTACCATATAACCTACAATCGCAGATGAAGTTTTATTTTCAGTTACGGCTTTTCTGTAGTTTTCAAGGTATCCTTTTACAAAATCCAGAGATAACGGAGACAAAGATTGTTTAGCAAAATGAGAGGGCACTACCTGCTCAGGCTTTAATGACTTCATAGCATCAATTTGCCCAATCCACTGATCAATAGCCTTTACATTCTGAGTATCTGCCATCCAAAGATGTGAATCCACAGAAACTGAAATTCCTCCTGCAATGGTTTTGATAGACGGAATCCAGAGAAAGCTGTGAGCAGGATCTTCAGGATTATGTCTGATCTCAATTTTATTTCCTTCAAGATCAGGAACAGAAGTTACCGCTTCCGGAACAAGGATTTCTGATGGAGCATCTGTTTTCAGCTGTGGTTTCCAGACTGCCAGTTTATCATCCTTTGAAGCGGAAATAAGGTAGGCAGTTTGTGCTGTAGAAATGATTTTTACGTTCGGAAAGGCTTTTTTAATTACATCTAGTCCAAAATAGAAATCCGGATCGCTGTGAGAAATAAAAACTGTCTTCAGATGTTTTCCGGTGGCTTTGATTTCTTTTACCAACTGTTCTGCATATTGCTTTTGAAACTGAGCATCAATAAGCATAGCATCTTTATCACCATAAATAATGGTAGAAGTAATTGGAAAAATAGCCTTGGTTCCGGGATTATAGACTTTAACTTTCAGGCTTCCTGCAAATAGGCTGATGAAACTTAAAACAGCTATTAATGATAATAACTTTCTTTTTAACATTTTTGTTCTTTTTTAATTAGTAAGCTGCTGTGAAACGTTCACGGATGTGATTATTCTGCTCCAGTTCATCCACCAGAACTACAGCTACATCTTCTACCGAAAGCTGGCTTCTTCCGTTTTCATCAAATACAGGCGTTTCCAGTGAGGTTCTGTATTTACCTGTTCTTGTTCCCACATTTGCCTGATTCATTTCTATGGCAGGGCTGAAGAAAGTCCAGTCAAGTGTATTATTTTCTTTGATTTTGTTCAGGTAATCTCTTGCTGCAGTTGCTCCTGGTTTGTAAGCATCCGGGAAATCCGGTGTATCAACGATCTGAACATTGTCTGGCGTATAGAGGCTTCCCGCTCCTCCTACTACGATCAGTCTTTTTATTCCTGATTCTTCTACTGCTTTTTCAATATTTTCAGAACCCTTCAAGAAGTCATTGTAAAGATTTGGATTGGTCCATCCTGCATTAAAAGCACTGATTACCGCATCATTCCCCTTTAAAGCTTCAGCTAATTCTTCTACATTGTTTACATCAACGCTTTTTGCCGTTACATTTTGCTGTGTTTTTACCTTTGATGCATCTCTTACTAAAGCTTCTACTGCATATCCTCTGTCTGCTAATTCTGTTACGATATGTGCTCCTACAAATCCGGTTGCACCAATTACTGCTACTTTTTTCATAATATTTTATTTTAAAAATTAAATTGTAATAAATTTTATTACATTTAATGGTAAAAAAATTTTTATTCGAACTGATCTGCGAATTCCTGCAAAGATTTATCTCCTAAAAAGTTACTTACCAACTGATCTGTCTCTTCAAATAACGTATTTAAATGACTGTTAATTTCTTTTCCTACACTACAGGCAGGATTAGGATTCTGGTTTTTCTTTCCTAAAACTTCTGTATTTTTTACGGATCTGTAAATTTCAGAAATGGTGATATTACCTGCCTCTTTTGCAAGCTGGCTTCCTCCCTCTTTCCCTTGTCGGCTGATAATTAAACCTGCTTCTCTTAAGACACTGATCTCTTTTCTTACAATGACAGGATTTACATTAATACTACCCGCAATCCAATCAGAAGTGAGCCACTCCTGAGGACTTTTCGCTAATAAGGTCATGATATGTATTGCCGTGGCAAATCTTGTGTTATTCATTGTAATTACTCTGCAAAGATACACAAATTTTAATTGTAACAAAATTTATTACAGTTAATTTTTCTTAAAGGACTAATTTATCCAGATCCAGCAATAAATAATTAATGTTCTGATTGATTGTTCTTGTTGCAGATTGCATCTGATTCAGCATAGCGGCACGGTTATGAAGATCATCTGCCCTGTAATATCCGCCATCACTGAAAATAACGGATTGATCCGCTGCTGTTCTATCATCATCAAACTGATAGTGCAGCCATCTTTCTTTCATATTTCCGATAATGGACCGCTCTTCCCTATTGGAAAACTTCTTTTCAGTATACATATACCAGATAAACGGCGGAAAGTTTGGTGATTCCAGTTTTCCTTTCCAGATATCCCTAAGAAGGTTTCTCTGGTGAATAAATTCTACCTTTTTCCCTTTTGGATTAAGGGTTGCCAAACCGAAGCCAGCTCCCAGAACCCCACCACCTATATCAATGGCATTGCTCCAGCCCTGATCACTAACAATTCCCCCGGCAATGGAAGCTGCCGCCCCTGTAACAATAGAATAGAGAATCAATTTATTATTTCTGGAAGCATTAAGGTTATCCACATAGTTTCCAATCTGGGCCACTCTTTCTCCTTCGCAATCGAATTCTGCGGCTACGGCATCAAGTTCAGTGAGCGCAATAGTAATTTTACTGTTGATCTTAGTTTTTAACTGTAAAACTTTAACCTGAGAAGCCAGGGATTGATCTTTTTTAAGCTCCATAATCTCATGAACCTCATCCAGATTATCCAATGCGTTTAAAATGAGAATACTCTGGTCAGAGAACATTTCTTTGAGATCTTTATTGGCTGCTAAAATAGAATCTGAATTGTAAGATGGAACTTTATTGCTATAGTTATATTTGAAGGGCGCTTTACAATAGCTATCCTTCAATGTAAGGATGTTTTGCTGAATAACCTGGTTCTTTCTGGAAACGCAAGAAGTCAACAGTCCTACAACAATTAACAGGTAAAAAATCTTTTTCATTCAAATTAATTTTTTGTGCAATGGATGAATCATTGTCCGAAATTATCAATCAGTTTCAAAATAATTCATCTATACGAATATAGTACAAATAAAAAAATTTACCTGAAATCAGGTAAATTTTTAATCTATTTTTAAGCCGGGTTATTTGATATCCAGTAATTCCACTTCGAAAACAAGAGTACTGTTTGGTCCGATTTCTTTACTGATCTCCTGATCTCCATAAGCCAAATGCGGTGGAATGATCAGTCTCCATTTACTTCCAACAGGCATTAGCTGAAGGGCTTCTGTCCATCCGGAGATCACTCTGTTCAAAGGAAAAGACGCAGGAGTTCCTCTTTTTACAGAACTGTCGAAAACCTTACCGGAAATAGTAGTTCCGTGATAATGGCATTTCACGGTAGATTTAGGCCCTGGTGTTGCACCATCTCCTTCCTTAATAATTTCATACTGTAAGCCGCTTGGTAACTGAACAACGCTTTCTCTCTTACCATACTCTTCCATATATTCTTTACCGTCCTTAAGGTTCTTTTCGGCTAATTCTTTTTTACGTTTAAATAACAAATCTGCTACTCCCATATTATATTTTTTTACAAAGATAAGGCTTTTTTAGGCTTGGAAGATGGAAATCCGGGGATGGAAGTTCAAAACTGAGTATCCAGCCACTAAGTATTTTTCTGTTTCATTCATTTTCCAACACAACAATTACACATTAATAACCAATTAGTTATATAAAAAAAATACTAAAATAATATACTCTTTCACCTTTGCTATCATACTTCCGGCTTCCTTCTCCCTTAAAATTCAAATAATTGTAATAATTCCTTAACACAGATTTCGAAAGTTGGCGTTATAATTGGATTTAAAAACTAAATGCCAAATCCGATATTATATAACAAGAAGTTTGATGAACTTAATGAAGAGGAGAAAAAACTTCTGGAAATCAATAAAAAATCGATTGCAGATTTTGTTGAGCAATCTTCTTCTATAAGTGACGTTAATTATGCTACCAGAAATGCTCATGCAAAGACTTATGCTGTAGCTAAGGGAGTGTTTTGGATAGATCCCAATATTCCTGAATTTCTTAAACCTTTTTTTGATAAGGAGAGGTTTGATCTTTTTATAAGATTTTCCAATGCCCAGTTAAAAATAACCAATTCTAAAAGGGATATTCCTGCTTATGGTTTTGCGGTACAGATCAGGGATGAAAATAATAACCTGCTTTCCAATTACCCGTTAGTGAACTTTCCGCTATTCCCGGTTAATTCTGTTTCTACGTTTTTAAAACTGTTTACAGCTATCAACTTATTTTACATCAAAAAATGGAGCAGTTTATTTTCACTCATTACGCAAATGGTAAAAGTTATTCCATTTCTTTTTACAGGTTCTTTTATCAGAAACACTTTAAAACTATTCAGTAAAAGAAATGATTTTATCCTTTCTTTTGATTATTATTCTGTAGGAGCTTACCGCCTTGGAGACTATATGATAAAAATAAAACTGAGCCCAAAATCCGTTAATAGAAATATGGATAAGAAACAGAACGTTAAAAAAGCTTTAAAAAATTATCTCCAGAAAAATGATTTTACGGCTGATGTCCTGGTTCAGCTTTGTTACGATCTGAAATACCAGCCCATCAACACATTAAATGTAGAATGGAAAAATTCGCCATATATTAAAATTGGTGAGGTTACAATAAATAAAGGTTCTTTGTTAAATGAGCGGGACTGTACCAGTGAGCTGCTCTCATTTAACCCTTTTGAAAGTAAGATCTTTTTTCAGCCTGTAGGGAAAATACAAAAATTGCGTGATGAAGCTTACAAGGTATCCGTGCAGACAAGAAGGAAAATTAATGCTCTTTTACATGGAAAGAAGAGTGAGCTGTAATTTTTAGTCAACAACTCTCTAAATTCAGAAATTTCTTCTTTTATAAAATATCTGAAATTGTAGTAGTTATAAAGCTTTTTAATTGTACAACCTACTAATTAAATTGCCACGAATACTAATAATACATGTATTCGTGGCAAGGGAAAATCTTTGTTGTCTTATTTACATTTATTTAAACTTCCGTTCCTCTTCATTTATAGCAAGATCATTGATACTTGCATATCTTTTAGCCATTAACCCGTTTTCATCAAACTCCCAGTTTTCGTTTCCATAAGCTCTGAACCAATTGCCGTCTTTGGTCTGATATTCATATTCAAAGCGAACAGCAATACGGTTATCTGTGTGCGCCCAATATTCTTTTTTAAGCTTATAATTGAATTCTTTTTCCCATTTCTTTTGAAGGAATAAGACAATCTCTTCCCTCCCATTCACGAAGGTATCTCTGTTTCTCCACTCACTGTTGATGGTATAAGCCTTGGAAACTTTTTCAGGATCCTGACTGTTCCAGGCATCTTCTGCCATTTGAATTTTTTCCAGTGCCGTTTCAAGTGTGAAAGGCGGAAGCGGATGTTTCTTTTCCATAACTTACTGTATTAAATTGATAACTATTTTTTTTGATTTCTCAATTAACTTATTGGACTTGAAAAGCTGACTTTCTATTATACTGCTTTCAAAAAGCATATAAATATGATCGGAAAGAACATCATCTTTCAATAATGCCAGGAAGTAATTTCTCAAATCAGCTTTATGAGCCTGAATTACATTCAGTATTTTAACATTATCCATCGGGATTTCTGATAGAATATTCAGAAAACTGCAGCCTCTGAAATTTTCTTTATCATTCATATAGATCAGAAAATCAAAAGCACTGATGATCTTTGAGCGAAGATCTTCTGCCTGTGCTGTAAAAGTATGAAGCTCATTGAACCAATATTCATGTCTTACATTAAGAAACTCCACACATAAATCTTCTTTGGATTTAAAATGAAGATAAAAGCTTGCTTTGGCTACTCCGGCATCAGCAATAATCTGGTTGATTCCTGTGGAATTATATCCCTGCTTTGCAAACAGATCAAACGTTGTTTCTACAATTCTTCCTCTTGGTGACTTCATATTCATCTTTTATGAGACAAATGTATGAAAAAAATACAACATACAGACAAGTCTGTCTATTATATTTTAAAAAATTTTAGCGAGTAGAAAAGCGCAAAGACACAAGTTTTTATAAATACTGTGTATTTAAGGCGCAAAGATCTTATCTCTGAAAAATTTAATACCGTAGAAAGAATCCTTAATTATTGTTTTGAGAACAACTTTAAGAAGTCTTAAATTTTTTCTTTCGCATAAAAAAACCTCCGGATTTAATTCCGGAGGTTTTCTCATATATTTTTTTGTATGTTATTTTTCTTCTAATTCTTCTTTCTTTTCTTCTTCTTTTTCAGGGAAGATAACGGATAAAAGAACGGAAATAACCAATACTCCACCTACAATTCCTAATGAAATTGGGGAAGGAATGTGAATCCACGGTGCGATAAGCATTTTCACTCCAATAAAGGACAGGATAATCGCCAATCCATAAGGAAGTTTACTGAACATGTGGATAAAGTTGGCCAATAGGAAATATAATGATCTAAGACCTAAAATCGCAAAGATATTGGATGTGTACAGAATAAACGGATCATTTGAAATGGCAAAGATTGCAGGAATGGAATCTACTGCGAAAAGTACGTCCGTAAATTCAATAACTCCAACCACTACTAATAATGGGGTTGCCATTTTAATACCTTTCTGAACGGTGAAGAACTTATCTCCATCATAGTTATCAGACACTTTCCAGAAGCTCTTGATCAGTCTTGCACCAGCTGTATTGCTGTAATCTTCATCGTCGTCATCATCACCATCTCCCCAGGATTTGATTCCGGCATACACAAGGAATAATCCGAATAAGGTCATTACCACATTAATTTTTACCGGGGTTCCGAAAATATTCATTTCAGGAAGATAGGTAAGGTTGATTAATCCTACCCCTGCAAAGATAAATATCGCTCTGAAAATCAATGCCCCGATAATCCCCCAGAAAAGGACTTTATGGTGAAGAAATTTCGGAACTTTAAAAAATCCAAAAACCAGGATAAATACAAATAAATTATCCACAGAAAGGGCTTTTTCTATCCAGTAAGCTGCCTGATACTGCGTAAACTTTTCTACTGCCAGGGCATGACTTTCGGGGGTGCCGTCTGTATTGAAGACCCAATACACGACTCCTGAAAAGATCATAGACAGTGAGATCCATACGATAGACCAGATGGTAGCTTCTTTGGAAGAAACTTCGTGGCTTTTTTTGTTGAAAACTCCTAAATCCAGGAGTAACATGATAACGACTGTTACCGCAAATCCCCACACCAAGCCAGGGTGCAGATCTAAAATACTTTGATGTTCCACTTGAGTTATGTTATTATATGATAAAAGCAATAGATGTAACAAAGTACAAATATTGCTATTTTATTTACATTTTGAGGTATAAATGATTATAAATAATTCATCTGTACAGTTTGGATCGTCTGTTCCAACTTTTTATCTGCTGTTGGATCTCCTATGGCATTGAATTTCCATTCCCCGTTTCTTCTGTAGAAAACTCCCATTACCATGGCAACATGTCCTCTGAAAGATGCATCATTAGCAATGTCATATTTAGCAAAAACTTCTTTTACATTGGTTGGAGTTCCTTCATAAATACGGATAGAAGCAAAAGGAATGGTTCCAAAATCCTGACCTCTGTAGCTGTTCAATACCATTGCCACGTAATCTACATTAGGCTCAAGTTTACTGAAATCTACAGTAATCACTTCATTATCCAAGCCATCATCTCCGTTTATGTCACCAGTAAGGTCGTCACCGCTGTGTCTTACGGAACCGTTTCTGGATTTCAGGTTTCCGAAATAAATTACTTCCGTTACATTTTTGTTTGAATCATATAAAATACAGCTTCCGTCTAAGTCTACTGCTTCTTTTTTAGTTCCGAAAAATCCTTTTTTTTCAATTGCTCCCCAGTTGATTCCTACACAAGCCTGGGAAAGTTCAGCTCCGTTTTCTTTTTTAAGGTTAATTCTTTGACCTTTTTGTAAGTTGATAGCCATCTTTTTATGTTTAGTTGTTATTTACATTTTGCGAAAATTATATATTTATCCGCCTGTTTTCAAATTTCGTTTTATTGATTATTCAGGTTTAAATTAAGCATTGCTCTCAGAATATTGGTTTCTTCATCAAAGGCAAATATTTTGCTCATAATATCTATATTCTCGAGGTTTCGGATATAATCCTTCAGGACCGCTTCCACCTCAGGAGGCAGATTGCGCTTCCGTTCGTTCATCGTATTTTCCAGCTCTTCGTTTTTATTCTTAAGCTGGTCAATAATTATACGCTGATTGGATTGATTTTCAGAAGTATCAAGCTTATCCAGTTCTTTGTCGAAAAGATAAAGCTTTTTATCATCTACACTGAAAATAAAATAATCATCAGTCTGAAAGATCCTGAAAAGTTCATATTCATGGGTTCCGATGGCGTAGCCACAGACAAAACGAACTTTAAATCCCTGTATATTCAGCCTTCCCAATAGTTTTCTTTCAATTGAATAGTCTTTATACTGATAAGCCGGGAACGTTTCAGGTTTTAGCAGAGATTCATCTGCTAACCTGTAGAATTCCTTCGCATATTTTTTATGGAAATACAGTACATTATCCCAATTGGCAGTGAAAACATCTTCTGTAAGGTCTTTATACAAGGCTTTCAGATGCTGTGAAAATATACCGCTGTACATTTTCCTGTCGGTCTGAAAGCTGTCTGCCTGTCTTTCTTCAAAACCTGAAATGTATTTTTTATTGATGTCAATTTCATTAATGACCGCCAGCATATCATTTTCCTTCTGCCTTTTGATCTTTGTCAGAAGTTCTATGAGGCTGTCTGTATACTGCAGGTGGAAAAGCTCCAGTTTATTATAATCCAGGGCCGTATTTTCCTGGAACAAATTGTGGATAATATCTGTTTTGATGTAAATGGATATTATATCAATATGTTCAAAAAAATTAGCCAGAAGTTTAAGCCTTGTTAACCTTCTTTTGCTCTGTGATAATATGGTTGCTGCATCTTCCCCCACCTTGGTGCCCTATAAATTAACCTCTTACATTTGCTTTCAGTTCGTGTTCTAATGTCTGAAGATCCTGATCCAGCTTTCTCCTGTTATCAGCGCCCTGTTTCTGGATCTGCTTCACTTCATTCAACGTATTAATCAGCATTGAAGTAGTTTCTCTCAATGTGTCTATAGAAACAATCGTTTGCTCATTAGCTCTTGCTACATTGATAGAGTTCTGACCAAGACGTTCTGCATTCTTTCTTAAGATTTCTTCTGTAGTAGAAGATACTTTCTGCTGGATCTCAATATTCTGCTGCTGTCTGTACATGGCAACGGCAAGCGAAAGCTGGTTTTTCCATACAGGAAGCGTAGTGGTAAGAATTGTCTGCGCTTTTTCAGCAATAGAAACGTTGTTATTCTGAACCAGTCTGATCTGTGGAAGTGACTGCATCATAATAACACGTACCACTTTAAGATCAGCCATTCTTCTGTCTAATCTTGCAATGAAGTCTCTCTTATCCGCAATCTGGTAATCCTGGAAATTCTGAGGATTGGCTTCCATCTGAGCCAATTCAACAGCTGCTCTTTCCATTCTGATATTTCCGGCAATCACAAGGTCTTCAATCTGTTTGATAGAGTTCACATTGCTTTCAAAAATTGTCTGAAGAACTGCATTATCTTTAGTAGAAGTAATGATCCCTGCATTTACTTTGTAGGAGATCTGCTCAATATTATTAATGATCTTATCATACTTAGCAAATAAGTTTTCTACCTGGGTCATTACTTTCTTCATGAATGGCAACTTGCTCAGAAAACTTTTTACTTTATTTCCGTTAAGTTCTTCTACGTCTACATAGTTCAACTCTACCAAAAGATCATTGATAAGGCCGCCCACTTCTCCTGAGTTTGATCTTCTCACATTTCCTAAGAAGCTGTCACTCTGATTCGAAAGTGTTTTCTGAAGTTCTGCTCCAAAATTGACAATAGATCCCGGGTTAGCTTCATCAATGGAATTCGCCAGAGCTTCATACTTCTGACGGTCTTCTGATGGTAACTGAGTTAAATTTACGTTTCCCTCTCTGTCTACAAGCACTGCTGGTGTTGCATTCTGAAAAGGTTGCGCGGGCGTTGGCGGAACCATCGGTGTAGGCTCAAAAGTTCTAAGAGGTTCAATGGATCCTAGCGGATCTATAGGTTGATTTTCCTGATTATCCATAATTATTTCTGATAAAGTGATACAAATTTCTCAAGGCCGTCTCGCTGTCCTGCTCCTACTGCCTCAAATTTCCATTCGCCGTTTCTGTTGTAGATCCTTCCGAATTCTACTGCCGTTTCTATTGAGAAATCTTCATCCAATTCGTATTTTAAGATCTCTTCATTCGTATCTGTATTGAAAATTCTGATGAAAGAATTTCTTACCTGTCCAAAGTTCTGTCTTCTTGAGTCTGCTTCGTGGATGGTTACCACCACTGTAATTTCTTTTACAGCACTATCAATTTTTGTAAGATCAATCTTGATCTGCTCATCATCACCCGATCCTTCTCCTGTAAGATTATCCCCTGTGTGAATAACTGCTTTGTCCGGAGATTCAAGGTTGTTATAGAAAATAAAGTGATTATCTGAAACCAGCTTTTTGTCATCTCCAAGTAAAAATAAGGAAGCATCTAAATCGAATGCTGTTCCTGTAGAAGTATTATTGATATCCCAGCCTAAACCTACAGTGAATTTAGGTGCGTTAATATTTTCTCTTTGTCCTTTTTGTAAGTTAATAGCCATAATATAATTCCGTTTGTGTTAAAGTATTGATGTTATTTTTATATTCTTTTATTAAATGATAATTATTGCTGATGGCAAGCTCCAGCAGGAGATCCATCTGTTCTTTTTTTACTTTAGACGTAAGATAGTCAAAATTACTTGAATCTAAGCCTAAAATATATTTTACGATCCTTGTATTGAACTGAAAACTGGGTTTATTCATTACTTCTGCAATGTGTTTTACGTTTTTCACTGCATAATAATTGAAAAAATTCTCAATTTTAGGATCCAGATCAAAGTTCATCAGTTCAGCATAATACAGAAACATAAAGTCTGCTTCCACGTCATATTCATCTAAAATTCTGTTCACTGTATACTCATGACTGCCTGTAATTTTTATATCGTCTATAAAAATACAAAGTTTTCCTCTTAAAAAATCTTTATCAATGTAATAAGTATCATTGGCAATCAGATTTTTACGGTCTTCAAAATTAAGGTTCCCATAATCTGTGATATAGGTATGATTTCTATTGATCTTAGATAAAATACTTGATTTTTTCTCTTTTTGGAACAGATAATAATCCAGATGTTTTTTAAAGTAAAAGCATAGGAAATTGGAAGCTGTAGGAATCGCCATATAAGGGCTTGGAAGAACTACGATCTCTTTATCTGTATGTAAAAGTTCTTCATGTTCGGAAATAAATCCGTTGAATAATTCTTTTGCAAATTTTTCAGCATACGACTTATCGCCATACTTGAAATAGCTGTATTCTGCAGGTGAGAAAGTAAACTCATCCGCTGAATGAATGTGGTGTAAGCTGTATCTTTTGTTCATGTTTATGGTTAGTGTTTAAGTAAATGTGCGCTGAACCCGAAATCTGTAGCTCCTTTATAATCAGCCACAGGATTATCACCAATATGTAAGATCTGGTGCAGGGGAAGATCCTGATCTTTAAGATTATTCTTCACTTCCTGGAAAATAAGCGGATTCGGTTTTGAACAGTTGATTTCATCAGAATAAATATGAAAATCAATATATTGATCCAGATTTTCATGGATCAGGAATTTTCTCATTGTTTTTCCTTTGATAAATCCTGTATTGCTTAGAATATTAATAGTTTTTCCCTGATTTTTGATATCATCAAAAAATTCATGGATATTTTCAAAAATAACAACAGGCTTATACTCTAAGAACAATTCTTCACTTTTTGCATAAAACTCATTCAGCTTTTCTTTGCTTAAAAGCTTTACATCCACATTCAGCGCTCCTAAAATCATTAAATAGATCTCAAAAGTGTCTATATTTCCTCCTGTAACTTCATTGATGGTATTGCAAAGATCATCGTAATATTTTACAGTTTTAGCAACTTCATCAAAAGGTTGTTCTACATCAAAAAACGAGGAGAACAGCTCAACTCTTTTTGTTTTAAATTCAGGATGAGATTTGATTAATGTGAGCCACAGGTCAAAAGAAAAATGACAGTGGTTACGAATGTCGATATCTGTTTTCAATATGTTTTAAGTTAAAAGTTTTATTTAGCTTCTTGAAAAAGACTTAAAATTATTAATCATCAAAGTGTTTAATTCTCTATTCTTCCCAAAGATAAAATTTTTATCATAAATGCATTGCTTTGCATCTCTGTTTTAAGATATTTTATGATTTGAGGGGGAACTATAAAAAAAGACTGTAGATTTTTCTTACAGTCCTTGCCTGGTTAGTGGAGTTTAGTTTTTCTGTGTGAATAGTCAATTGTCATTCGCTTCGCTTATCAATTTCGGCTATATTTCAAAAATTCACTATTCACATTCATTATTGATTTTAATCTACTTTTCCGGCATTACCTTATATGTTGGATCATCCTGAATATTGACTTCTACTACTGCTTCCGCATTCTTTAACATTTTACGACAGTCTTCACTGAGGTGTCGGAGAAACAGTGTTTTGCCTTGCTGCCTGTATCTTTTCGACAATTTATTTAAAGCATCAATCGCACTCATATCTACAATACGGCTTTCTTTAAAGTCTACTACCACTTCACCGGGGTCATTCACGGGATCAAATTTATCTGCAAAAGCTGTGGCTGAACCGAAAAACAAGGGACCATATATCTCATAATGCTTGATACCATTTTCATCGGTATATTTTTTCGCACGGATTCTCTTCGCATTGTCCCAGGCAAAAACCAAAGCTGAAATAATCACTCCCACGAGTACTGCCAAAGCAAGGTTATGCAATACGACTGTAATTAAAGCAACAGTAATTCCTACAAATATATCGGACTTCGGCATTTTATTCACAATTCTGATAGAAACCCACTGAAAGGTAGTAACAGCTACCATCATCATTACTCCTACCAAAGCTGCCATTGGGATTTTCTCTATAACCGGTGCTCCAAAAAGGATAATCAGTAAGATCATAACAGAAGCAATAATACCTGATAATCTGGCTCTGGATCCTGCATTAAGGTTTACCAAGGTCTGCGCAACCATTGCACAACCTCCCATTCCGCCAAAAAATCCGTTGGTAATATTGGCTAATCCCTGCGCTACAGATTCTCTGTTAGCATTTCCTTTGGAATTGGTAATTTCATCCACCATAGATAAGGTTAGCAATGATTCGATAAGTCCTACCCCAGCCATAATTAATGCATAAGGAAAAATAACCTGCAATGTTTCGAAAGAGAAAGGAATCTGCGGAATATGAAAACTTGGAAGATTACCACTGATATGGGCAATATCTGCTACTGTTTTTGTATGGATATTGAATCCAAGAACTACAGCAAATACCACAATAATGGCTGCCAGTGATGCAGGGACAACTTTCGTAAACCTTGGAAAAAAGTAAACAACAGCAATAGTAAGCACTGTTAAGCCGCTCATAATGTATAAAGGTGTTCCCTGAAGCCAACTGACTGCTCCGCCAGCATCTGTAATTTTAAACTGTTCAACCTGGGCCATAAAAATAATAATGGCCAACCCATTCAGAAAGCCATACATAACCGGCTGGGGAATGAGCCTGACAAATTTCCCCAGTTTAAATATCCCGACAAGCATCTGAAGGGCACCTGCAAGAGCTACTGTTGCAAAAAGATATTCTATCCCATGAGATTTTATCAGGGCAATAAGTACAACAATTGTGGCACCGGCTCCTCCTGAAACCATCCCCGGGCGGCCTCCTAAAACAGCTGTTACAAACCCCATCATACATGCTGCATACAATCCTGTAAGTGGAGAAAGACCTGCCAGGATGGCGAATGAAAGAGATTCCGGAATCATGGTCATGGCTACTGTAAAGCCTGCCAGTAATTCATTTTTATAATTTATTTTTTTCGAAAAATCGAATAAACTGATAGTATTTTTCATTGAGGTGCAAAGTTATAGACTTGGTGATTGGTATACAATTTTTTCTTTTTCAAGTTTTTACTACCTATCTGGATTTAATTTATTTCACACATCCGTTCATATAATATGTTAATTTTAATTAAAATTTGCCCATAAAGAAACTTTTTTAGGTTTTCTCCTGCCTTTGCTTTTAATTTTTGTTTAAATTTGAAAGCAATTAAGCAGATTATTTGGTACTAAACAAAATATTCTAAACATAAAAAACTGGTTGTCAAAACACTTACAACCTTCAACACACAGGCTTAACGTAAATAGAATGGCATGAAACAACTTTAATAGGCTATATATTATTTACACAAATGGAAGAAAAAGAAGTTTGAAAAAGAAGAATGAACAATAAATCCATTGGAAATAATGCATATCCCTTAAGGTACATTAAACAACCCTTTTAAGATTAAGCTGTCCTAAACAATTTCCTAAGATTTTAATAGTTTCATTATAGGCATTCAAGTTTTTTGAATAGCGTTCTGATTCAATTTCAAAATTATAATAAATTGTATTCCGTAATACAAAATAATATATTTCTTATTTCACGTTTGTTATTGCATAATTTTAATAAATAGATAATATTAAATAAAATGTTATACAAAGAGATCCATATTGGAAAGTTTATTAAGGAGAGGGTTGATGAAAATGAAATAACTATGGAGAGGATATGTAAATTTCTGGACAGAGATGAAGACGCCATAGAAAGAATGTACAACAGCAAATCAATAGACGCGGATCTTCTCTTAAGATGGAGTAAATTATTGGAATATGATTTCTTCCGGCTTTACAGTTCTCACCTGATTTTATATGCTCCACCGGCAGCAGCCAATAAAAATCAGCAGAAATCTGACAAGATCCCTTATTTCAGAAAAAATATTTATACCCAGGAAATTAAGGAATTCATTATGAAAAGAATTCTTTCAGGAGATATGACCCAAAGTGAAGTAATTAAAGAATACTCCATTCCTAAAAGTACCCTTCACAGATGGCTTCAGAAAAGTGATATTAACGGATAAACTAACAAAAGATGCGTCCCAATTATAAAAAGATATACCAGGACATGCTTAAACTGGAATATCCGGATAAGCTAAAAGATCCTAAAATAAAAGAACTTCTTGGCAAGCTGGATACAAGCGAAGATATACTGAAGTTCAATGACAGGCTTTTCAAGCCTTCAAGAGAGAGCCAGAGGAACAATCAAAAACTGAAGACTTATGATAAAAAAACGATGCTTAAACTTCTTGAGTACCAAAAGAAGCATGGGCATTCTACCAGTTATATGTCTAAAAAATATAAAATCAGCAGAACTACTCTTTCAAAATGGAAAGTGATGTTTGAAGAGGAGCTGGAAAAGATTATGAAGAAAGCCGATAAATAGTTTATCGGCTTCATTTTATCATAACAAGGCAACAGGCAAATAGTGATGTCGTGCTCTAACCACCTGAGCTACTCTTCCTGTGTTTTGCAGTGGAAGAGACGGGATTCGAACCCGTGACACCGTCGTAATGAATGAAGTAGCACTATTTTACGGCACTTGTTTGCTTAAAAAAAAGAGGCAAAGTTTGAAAAGACATTTACAGATCATTTTCGTGATCTTCTGGAATCGAACCAAATAAACCGAAGTAAGTCTTTTCTACGGCACTCTTATCATCAAGGTTACCAATACGGAATCCTTTCATTTCATCTGCTCTATCCATTTGAGCTACATTCCGTTTACAACAGGAATGACAGGAGTTGAACCTGCAACCGGATGACGTGTTCGAAGTATGATTCCTGAACGACACTTGAAAAAAAGAGCAAGGCAATCAGCTAAAACAGACTCATATTAACGGTGTGCTATCTTTACACTACCTGCTTCCGCAGAACAGGACTTGCACCTGTACCTCTGTTACCCCATGAAGTAATTCTGTTTTACGGCACTTGCTTAGCTTTTCCATTGGGTTTTTCTGTGTTTCTTCCAGCATCGCTGAAATTTAGTTTCCTTTGCATTCAATACTTCTAAGCCATGTGGAAAACAATATGAACAGCCCAAATCATTTCCATATTGGAGCCTGGAAACCTGTACTCCGGAAATTTTCTTCGGAAAATCAATCAATTCATATTCATTGGTTCCGAAGGTTTGTTTTAATTTTTTAATTTTTTTCATGAGTATTGAGTATTAACCTCAATACACTGCTTCTTTAAGATCTGTTTTATAGTTATTCATGGTTATCAGTTGATGTTACAAATTTATATGATTACTGCGCATTCTTTTTACGCAGTTCATTTTTTATAAAAACCAAGCAATATATTGTAAGAGTAATTAGTTTCAATTGGAAGTTGACGATGAAACTCTTACGGACGGCATTGGTTATTTTTACCGGGTAATTTGGCGAAAGGCTCTGTCAGTTTGGAATCGAAGTAGGCCTTTCTTACGACACCGGTATTATTAACACTGCAAAATTATACGCTAAGTACGCATTCTTTTTACGCAGTTTATTTTTTTTTAGTTAGAAAATAATGCGTTTATCAGTTCTAAAAATTTGAAAATACCTAAAATAGGAAGCGATATTAAAAATACAATCAGTACCACAATGAATATTTTATTTAGAAATCCTCTTGAGTCTTTCCCTTCTGAGTAATTTCCTTTTTCTCTGGTTTTAGGTTTAAAATCAGGAATATACTTAGTTTTCTTAAGGCTGTCTTTTTCAAGTTCAGTAAAAACATTCATGGCATATTCATTAAGCTGAGCTTTATTTCCTCTGAAAACAATATCTTTCAAAATAGCATTTCCGGAATTGCCTAATGTTTTTCTGTAAAGCGCAACGGCTTTTTCCATTTCCTTATTTTCAGGTTGAGACAAAATCAAGTACTTTCCGGCTTCATCTATAAAACCTGCTTCATAATAAATCTGTCCTAATTTCTTTCTTAGAGAAAGGTCATCCGGAAACTGATTGATTAAATTTCTTAACCTATCACATGCTTTTTTCTTTTTTCCTTCTTTCAGGTCCTGTTCTATCTTATCAAACAGATTTCCCATTTTTTTATATTTTTATTTAATCCCGGACATGAATTCTGAAATGGTTTCGGCATTGTCGATATTCATATTTTTCAAAATATTTAAAATTCTATTTTTAAAACGGATCTGATGGTGTATCACTTTTTCTAACCCGGCTTGAAATACTGATTCTTTAACGTCAAATTTTGTTTTCAGATCTTTCACTTCATTCATATTGGCTTCTGTATAGTCTGAAAAACTAATGATTCCGTTTTCTTTTTTATAGAAAATCCAGGGATGTCCGATCCATATTTCTGTCCATCCGGAAGATCTTTTCTCCAATACTTTCTCCCAATTTTCTATATTCTCCAGATCTCCGCAGCAACTTGGCTCAATAAGAACCTCATCCTCTTTTTTTACTACGATTCCGCCATCAAAAGAGAGTACAAATCCTCTTTCCTCAGGGGCATTAAATTCTACTTCAGTGAGTTTTGCGGCTACAATCATTTGTAAACTTTCATCATCAATGTTTTCAATATTGACCAGATTAGAACCTTTCCGGATTTCATTACAATTAAGAGTAAGGCGGGAAGCTGTTTCCGTATATTTCAAAAACCATTCTTCAGGATCAGGATAATCAGCGATTCCGGGTAATTCGAAGTCTTCTTTGGAATATTTTAAAGGATTAATTTCAATGGTGTTAATAAGCTCTGTCATAGTATATCTCTTCATTTTCCAGCCCCGATTGCAGCGGCATCCTTTTTCTGAACCGGCCTCAAGCAGGCGAAAAAGATATAGCGAAAAGCGGGAATAAGCTCCTAAATATACTAATGATTTATAAGACCCCCTAGCTAATAACAGTGAACTTTATATTTTATCTTACATTCAAAAGAAAGCAGTGCTTCTTACAGCACTACTTTTTCAATTACTTTTATGGCTGATTTCTGATCTTCCAATGCATTCAATACATCAAAAATTTTATCTGACCAACCTGCAATAAGGTATACATCATTTCTTCTGACATCAATTGGCTGCTTTCCATAACCTGCCAAATCAAAAAGATAGAGCTTAGCATTGGGTGCAATCACTTTATATCTGTTCCATGTATTTTCAAAAGAGTTTCCTCTTCCATTGCTATCATACATTTGAGTATCTGTAAACAACATTACTTTGTCTACAATTTCTTTTCTTTTGATAAGATCTTCAATCACCAGATAGCCATTAGTAGAGTAGCCTACTTCACCTTCTCTTTTGTATAATGCATCTACATTTCGCAGAATCCCTTGTTTAGGCATAGGAGTTCTCAGCCAACGACCACCGAACATTCCGGTAATCACATTCCGGCATTTTGCCTGCAAAATCATAGACATCAGCAAACCGATATCATACAAAAGGATTTTACTTTTTGGAGAAACCGGCTTCTGCATAGAACCTGAAACATCTGCCGCAATCAGTACCGAGGTATTGAATCCGAAACCTTTGATGTTTTGGGCACTTGCCACTACAGCTTCTTCCAGGGCACCCCAAACGGAGGACAGATAAGGGGAATCAACTTTTTTCAATTCCCTATATGCTGCCAGGAAACGGAATGGCAATTGTTTTGAATTTAATACCGCTCTTTCATCTGACAGATCATTGCATACTTTACTCATTGCCTCCGGAGATACTCCGGCTTCCAGGATATTCCTCAGGTTTCGCAAGGTGGCCATATAGCCTAATTTATTGCTGAAGATCAGTTCTTCCCATTTATTTTTGAAAGCCTGTTTCTTTTCTGTTTCATCAGCAAATTTTTTCTGCCCCAATACAGAAAGTTCAACCTCCCATGTATAAGGGGTTTCTAATATATCATAGGCAATCTTATTGAAAATTGTCTGCTGGCCTTCATCCTTTGCTTTTGGGTGAACAAGAAACAAAGCATCTTTAAAGGTTACCTCTCCTTTTCTGTTGTATTTGGCGAACTGGTATTCATCAAATTTATTGAAGGATTTTACCAGACCTTTCTGGATCTGTTTTGATAATTTGTTCAGTTTTTTGGTTTCTGTTCTTTCGTTCGTAAGCTGATAATATGCCAGCAGTTCAGTAATTTCATCTGCTCTTTGAACAACGCCATCTACCGTTCTGCTCACCAGATCGGTACCGGAAGTCTCCTTGGCCAATTCTGCTGCCAAAACCAACGGAATAGAACGCAAATGCATCTCTTTTCTTGCATATACAGCAAGCTTTGCCACAAATTCAGGGTCATTTTTCTGAATCAGAGACTGTATTCTCTGTAATCTGTCATTTCCTTTTTCGTAAGTAATATCTGACAGTCCTGTTGTAACCACAGCACTATACAATTCTTCTGCAGGTGTCATCACATATGCTTTTGCACCTTCGTGGTTAGTGACCATTATTTTTTCTTTTTTTAGAAAGTTAAATTTCATGAGTTACTGTTTTTATTGTTAAACATTAGGAAGAGTTGTTGCTTCCTCTCAGATTTCTGATGCAAAGTAAGGATGGTATTACGTAATCTTTTTGCGTAGATTATTTTTTTGAAAAAAATTGTTTTTATATTTTCAATAGCTTGATATAATACGGCTTAAAACTCTCGCAGATTTTGCTGATGACGCAGGTTTTTTGGTGCTTTTATTTATGTTTTGGCTAAAGCCAATTGAATTTTGATTTATAAAGGCAGGCTAAAGCCCGCCGCTATTGATATTGATATCCGCATAGATAATTATTGTTTAACAACATAAACTTTTTACTTGTCCCTTAATCCTCCATACTTTCCTTCTATCATTTATTTTTACGAAAGAAATCAGTATTATCAGGCTTTTACATGGAGGTTTCCTAGCTTTGTCTGTATTAAAATTAAAACTATGATTAAAGGATTATATGAAACCCATGTTCAGGTAAGTGATCTGGAAAGTGCAATTCAGTTTTATACAGAAATACTGGGCTTGAGATTGGCCCATAGGGATGAGACAAGACCTATAGCCTTTATGTGGATTGGGGAAGAAAAGGAGTTTATGCTTGGATTATGGGAGCAGAAAGAAAATCTTCAGACAAGACACTTTGCTTTTACCAGTACAAAAGAAGATATCCTGAATTATTCAGTAAGTTTTTAGAGAATAACAATTTAAAACCTTACAACTTTCTGAAAAACGGTAGTACAGAGCCGATGGTATTTGCATGGATGCCTGCGCTGGCCATTTATTTTAATGATCCTGACGGCAACCAGCTGGAATTCATTTCTATTCTTGAAGGTGAAGGAAAGCCTGAATTGGGTGTTCTTTCCTATGAAGATTGGATGCTACAAGCACAAAATTAATTATTTATAGAGCCACGGATGAACAATTCTTTTATTATGCATTCATCCGTGGCAAAAAGACTTCAAATTTATGACTAAATACTTCATATAAAAATATTTCATAACCTGTTTTTACATGATCTGCAATTCATTATTAACAAGCTTCTTCACTGCCAGAACATGTTTACAAGGACCTCTTTCGCCCTGGTATTTACTAAACCATTCGCAGGTACAGCGTTCTTTATCTTCTTCCAGAATTACTGTATGATGTACTCCGCTACCTTCTACTCTGGCTTCCGTTCTTTCTTTAGTGTTGTTTAAAATTTCCACTTTTCCTCCTTCAATCAGCTTTTCAGCATTTTTCATACGGGGATTCAGCTCTAAAATACGGTTCAGTTTAAAAGGTAATCTGCGGTAGAAAAATTCATTTTCATCAAGATCATACCCCAGTAATCCCATCGCAGCAAGCCTAGCTGTCAGATTTTCTGTTGTATTCAAACTAAGGTTTTCTTCCAGTGCGAGAACGGTTGCATTGAATGACTGATTAGCGTAAGCATATTTATCCAAGGCATCGATCCATTCGTCCGGAATCTCAGTAGTAAGGCTATTCAATAAGGCTCCTTCTCCGGAAAACCCGCGCCAGCTTTCTCTCGATAAGGAGAAACTGAACCTTATATTTCCCATATAAAGCTGCCAGGTTGTAGACTGCATATTAGGATGTGGAAAAACCTGCATAGAATCAATATAAGGAAGAAGAGGTTCCAGCAATCGCAGTCTGTGAAGTCCTCCAATACAAACTGCACCGGCAGATTTTACCGGAGAAAACATAGGTTTATTTCCTCTTACAATAAGGTAATAATCCGATTTCACCACTCCTTTCGGCATTCCCCTGAATAACTGTTGGGTTTGAATCTTATTAAATGTATGCTGTTTTTCTGATTCTGAGAGATAGATCTGAACGGTTCCGAGACCTTTGATCCATTTTACAGGCAAAGGAACTTTTCTTTCTACTACTTTTTTTTCTTCTCTATACAGCCCAACCTCTTTTTCTCCTATAGAAAGCATCATTTTTTCGTTCGGACGAATACTTCCCAAAGCGGTTATCATAGGCTGATTAAAGTCTACGTTAGTAGTTCCGTTTTCCAGAAATTCTCCATGTAATCCGTCCGGAAGAACATCTACACGGGCATAGACTCCGGCACAATGAGAAAAGCCTTCAAAACGCAGCTTTTCATTTCCGGCAGTTACAATCGGATCTTTCAGAAGCGCCATCTGAAATGGCGACAAATTGAAACTGGATTTTACAATATTGGAAAGGGTAATCAGACAGCGGGCCAATATAAAAGGCTGGCCTACATTTCCCCAGAAAAAACAGGGAACATCCGTTTTTTTCTGTATCTCGCTGTATTGGGCAAGAAACAGTTCTTCAACAGCGTCTTTCTTTACAAAAGATGATGAGCTTGAATAATTATAAGTAAGCAGATCCTCCATCATTTAATTTTTTATAAGATGATTACAGATTTTCTTCAGACTCGAGTTGTCTTTCCATTCATCGAGTTTTTCAATTACTTTTTTATTGGCTGCCGATTGGTTGAGTGCCAATACCTCGTGATACACTTCCAGCAGCTTCTTCAGATTGGTAACAGGTTTATCCATCTGAAGCAGAATATTGGTGATTAATTCTTCAAGTGCACTATTATGATTTTTACTTACACTCAGCATCTGGTGCTGGATAAGATCTGTAAACCTTTTTACAGGTGCCCACTCCAGTTTTTCATGGGTTCCGATCACTCTCCCAAGCCTGGCATTGTCTATCATCTTATGGGAAACATGTTCCAGCCAGATTTCAGCAGCTGTTCCACGGATTGTTTTATCTCCGTCCAGGAAAATAGTTCCCAAAAACAGATATCCCATTTCATCCAATGGTCTTTTAATCTGGTAAAGGGCCTGTGCTGTATTCAAAACCATATTTCTTTCGTAAACCTCGGCAATACCGGAGTAAAAAAGACAGCTTTTGATTACTTTTGCGAGAGCATTGCCCAGGGTATTCGGAAAACACCACATCATACCAATGGTTTCTGAAAGTTCTCTTGGCTCTGCAATAAAATATTCCAGAAGCAGAGGATATTTTCTTTTTGTGAAATGATATTTGGGAATAGTGATATTCAGCTCCGCCGGATAATATGAATTTTTCTTACTGTCAATGGTTTTCCATGCATAAACTCCTGAAAAGAATTCTGCCGGAATAGTTTCATATCCAAAATTACCGAACTCTTTGAAAATGGTTCCCGGAGACCGTGTAATTCCTGCTGTCATCCACCATGCAGGATGTTCAAATTTCCCTTTTGGCTCTGTATTTTTACCAAAGAAGAAAAGCAACAGGTCTTTAAACTCTCCTTTTAATTTTTTTTCGGCAAGCTGTAATGCTTCAGATGTGTTATCCAGCGCACATCGTTGTATTGCCAGCTGCATATCCAAATGATGAGGTTCTATATTTTTATTCTGATACACTTCCAGTCTTTCCACTAAAGTAACCGGAGAGATCCAACAAGGAGCATGGGTGATGGCAAACAGCAAAGGAACGCTGTCTCCTGCTTTTATTTTTTCATAAATATATATGGCAAGCTCTTTAAATGCTTTCATAACAGGGCTTCCTGCTCCGACTTTCGTTATTGGCCCTAATTTTTTTTGATAATTTGTATATATTTCCCTTGCAGCCTCTTCATTACTGGTTTTCTCGTATATTTTGGTCAGATTCTTAAGCTGAACAGGATACTTTTCCAATAAACTCAGCCCATAATTAATGATAACGTTACATAACAGGACGTTCAGATATGGTACTTCCCATTTAGCTATGGTTTTACAGGCTTTAAGGAATACCGGTTCTATCAGTTTCACGGATTCTTCATTGACGTCATTGGCAAAACGGGAAAATCCGGCCAAAGCAATATCACAGTGGTGGCTATATGGATCTTCTATAGCCATTGGAAGGAAGAACATTAAATCTTCGAAACTTTCAAGTACTTTGACTTTATTTTCTTCGGTAGTAAGGAATACTTTTTCTGAAACTATGGCTTCCAGCTCCTGTGGTTTTTCTTCTATATAAGTTTCCAGAAGAGAACGCACATTGGTCAATATATTGTCTGAATAATGGGAAAGAGATTCTTTCACCGCCTCGGATGGCGGAATATATTTCAGGATAATTTTGGCGGCTTTTGATTGTATTCCATCATCTTTACTTACAAATGCAGACGTTAGAGCCAGCCCTAATATCTCAGGATTAACTTTTTTATGCTGGAAGATTTTTTCAGTTAAAGTAAGGGTGGCCATCACTACGGTTTTCACTTCCATGCTTAGAAGATTGGGAAGATAATGGGCAAATTCATCATTTTTGAAAGCAGTACTTCCTACTATTTTCTTCAAATGTATAAGAATGGTATTGACTGCTTTAGACTGTACAGATGTTAACCCGGCCATTAATTCGTCCTGAAGCTCTATCAACTCTCCTTCTGTAGGTTTTAAAGCCGTAAAGGCATCCATAAACCAGCCCGTCACATTTTTATTGAAATTTCTGTTGGAAGCCAGAAGACATTCCTTTAAGAACCTTTTTCTTTCAATTTTCTGTTCTGCAACAAGCTTTTGTACCAATGGAAACCATTCTCTCTGAAAAGGTAATGATTTTGATGGGTATTCACACAGATACCAAAAGTGAGTTCTGAGTGTTTCGGGATGCTGGTCCAGGTCAGTAGGGTAATTACACAGGTGGTGTCCCAGTAATTCCGGTTTAGGCTGAATGTACCCTTTTTCTGTCCATCCCAGAATATGTTTGTAATTAAAAGCGGTAAACTCGGCATCAATAGAATCGTTGATAAAGTCGGAAAACCAATCAGGGCATCCCCATTCCAGTATCTGTTCTGCCTGCTCTATATTCCGGAAAAGACTCCAGTAATTTTTACCAAAGTTCTTTTGATCCATACAGACAAACGATGCAATATCAATAATGGAGTGCTGATTCGCAGAACCTGCTGTATGATAGGAATTTTTGGTCATGATGATCTTATTAATCTCACGATCCATTTTTTTTATCGTAGGTACTAATGCTTTCTTTTCTTCTGTGGTAAGCTGTTTCAGAAAAGGGACGATCTCATGTATTTTTTCCTCATTAAGGATCTCATAAAGTCTTTCTTTCATGGGTTTTAATTTGATGTATGATTTTTTTCAGGTTATTTTCATTTTCCCATTCTTTAAGAGCTTCAACTAGTTTTTCATCTACATTGGTTCTGTTCTGATTCAGCAGTTCATAATAAAGCTCCAACAGCTTTTTAAGATTAAAAACCGGTTTTTCAACTGCTGTAAGAATGGATATCAGCAGTTTTTCAAAGGCCTTGTTATGATTGGTAGTCAGATTGATAAATCCGGATAAACCATCTGTAAATCTTTTTACAGGAGCCCATTCGAAATTGATCTTTTTCCCAATGATAATCCCCAGTTCCTGAATATTAAAATCTTCTGAAACAGCCTTGTTAATAAGGGCTTCAAAAGCTATACCAGAGAATGTTTTATCTTTATGAAACAACCCGGCAGACAATACTAAATAATGTGCGGGCTGAAACGGGAGATTCAGTTTCATCCAAGAATTCAGGAATTCTATATTTCCTTTTATGTCATACTGATAGGCAGAACAGGACAAATCTCCATTGTATTTTCTGGCAGCCAAGGATCCTGAAAAATAAGGTGCTGTATATAAAGCACGAATCAGATCATTCTGGTGCATCGTATGATAAGAGTTGAACAGATGATCCAAAAACGTAGCATTTTCAGGAAGTTCTTTTTTATTTTCAATGGATATTAATGATTCCGGAACTTCTTCTGTGCTATTCCATTTATAGATTTTCTTGTACCCTAATTTCCAGTCGAAACTACCATCCAGAAATTCTTTTTCATAATGGTTTTTAAAATAATTCTGTTCAAAAACCGGTTTTAGGAGATCGAAATATTTTTCGTCAAGCTGTTCTTTTGCGTATTGCTCTGCATTTTCCAGGTTCACTTTTTCCACCCGGAGCAGAGCTATTTCCAGATCAAAAGGAATAGGTTTCTCGCCTTGCTGCTGGTAGGTTTTTAATTTATCTACAAGGGTAGTAATAGTAATCCAGCATGGTGTATATTCCGGAACAGAAAGTAATGGAAGTTGTTTCTTCTCTTTCAGGAATTCAAATACTCCCAATAAAAGCTGGTGATAAGCTTTGAAAATAAAGGGTGTTCTTTTTTCACTCCAGTTTTCAAGTGCAGGGAACCCTAAATAAGCCTCTGATAATACTTTTGATTTATTTTTTTGCTTCAGTAAGCCATAATTAATAACAAAAGTTGCCAGCAGATGTTGAAAACCTACTGCATCTTTTCTTTTCAATGCTGCATTAAAGGCAGGTTCAAGTTTGTTAAAATGTTCATCATCAAATTCATCATTGAATTTAATAAGTGCGTCCAGAAACAAACCAAGATGGTAGGTTTCATTATTATTAAAAACCTGAGAAGCCAGAAAAATAAGATCATCTATAGATTCTACAGAAGCAATAGGTTGTGGTGTATACCAGCGCATTGCTTCAAAGCTCTGTTCTTCTTTATTTTCAGTGACTTCATTTTCTATAAGGAATTTCTCCAACAGGGTCTCAGCATCAGAAAGAAGAGATCCCCTGTAAAATGAGAGTTCTCCTTTTATATTTCCTGATTGTGTATTTCCGTATTTGACAATGATTTTTGCTCCTTTGGACTGAAGTGTCTTATCCTTATTCAGAAATACAGGCATTAGAAACAGACATATTGCTTCATGATATTCCTTATTGTCTTTCGCTATTTTTTCCAGAATCTGGAGCATAGCCCCCACAATATTCTTTGTCGGGAGGGTCATTAAAGACGCGGCAGACTGTAAAAAGATCTCTGTTTTAAAGTTTTTTTCCGTAATAACCGGATTGATAATCTTTAATACTCCCGGGAACAGTGAATGTTGGGTGGAATGAAATATCATAAACAATTCTTCCTGTAATTCCAGAACTTCTCTACCTGTAGGCTCCAGATAAGCAAAAAATTCCAGGAACCATGTATTATGTTCTTTTGAGAAATTAAAGTTGATTGCAGCAAGGCTTGCCTTAAGTACTCTGGAACGATCTATTTTCTTTTCCTGAACCAGGTTTTTCAATACATCTTTCCAGCTTCCGCCACGATAAATGGATGTTATATTGCATTCATGTTCAAACAAAAGCCAGATGTGAGATTCCAGTGTTACCGGATGCGTAAACAGTGTTTCGCCGGTCCTTGATGATAATGAAAGTAATGCAGCCCAGGTTTCATTATGAAGGGTAATATAGCCCTTCTTTTCCCACTCCAAGACTTTTAAATAATCAAAGCCTTCGAGAAATAAATAGCTTTCTCCAATCCAATCGGGAACATAGGTTTCAAAAAGCTCATCAACAAGTTCTACCGGAATGGAATAAAATCCCGGTCTCATCTTTTCATATTCATCCTTCGTATTACTGCATGCTAAAGCAGCTAACACCGATATTGTATTATGCCCCCATTCTTTATTGATCTTTTTCTTTAAAATGGCAGCAACTTCTTTTTT